>JBLHWH010000082.1:0-27218 GCA_047628935.1 Halioglobus sp.
ATTTTCTACAGAGTTTTCTTTCGAACAAGAGAATATTACTAAAATTGAAAATAATAAAAATTTTTTCATTGAATAAAAATTTAAAGTTTATAGCCTACTTCTTTTATTGAGAGTTTCATCATTGCCTCTCGATAAATGCATTATTTTCTTATTCAAATTTCAGAATAACCTAGGTAGATTGTAATGATTTATCATTAAAAAAATAAGGTAATTATTTGAATATAACGAATAGTTAGCTAACTATTTTTAGAAAATAAGAGGACCCTAGTTATTTGTTCTTATTTTTAAATGGTATTTGTTTCTTCTATGTAATTAGAGGAAAGAGGATCAAGACGGAAAACAGGTGGGATCGAAGAATCATTAATATAATTGTTTAATTTAAATAGAGCCTGCATTCAATTAATAGGAGCAATGCTTATATACTATTTAGTTAAAAGAAATTATATATCACTCCACCATGTTTTCATCCTGACCCTGAAAAGAAGCAAAGGATAAAAATAAATCCGAGTATGAACATTCGATTAACCACTACTAGTTGTTTATTCGAAATGCTAGATCTTTCCTAATTTAGCAACAGATATAGAAAATACCTGTGTTATTCATATTTCTCAAAAATAATAACTCTTCTAAGGCAAATTCCTACATTTGTAGGATGAAAAAAGCGCTTGTTACGGACTATGTCCACCCTTCACTTATATCAGGATTAGAAGATAGAGGGTACAAGGTGGACTACGATGCATCTGTTAATATGTCTAACCTGCCAGACTTTATTCATAAATATGAATTGGTTGTAATTAATAGCAAGATCAAGATGTTTCCTGATTTGATTGATAAGGCTTCGCAGTTAAAGTTTATATGCAGGTTGGGTTCTGGTTTAGAAATTATCGATCTAGAACATGCTGCTAAGAAAGGTATCCAAGTTATCAACACACCTTCTGGAAACAACAATGCAGTAGCTGAACATGCTATGGGAATGTTACTCACATTAGCCAATAATATAATTCAAGCGGATAAGGAAGTAAGAGACTTTCAATGGAATAGAGAACGCAATCGAGGCTGGGAATTAAAAGGTAAAACGGTAGGTATTATAGGGTTTGGGCACACAGGAGGTCAGTTTGCTAAAAAATTGTCGTCGTGGGAGCTTGACGTTATTTCATATGATAAATATCGAGACGATTATGGTGCTGAATGGGGTTTTGTGGAGCGAGTTGCTCTAGAAGACATTTTAAATCGATCTGATATCATATCATTGCATTTACCATTGACGGAGGAAGTACAACATTTAGTCAATGAAAAATTTATCAACCGATGTAAAGACAAGGTGATTATTATAAACACTTCTCGGGGAAAAGTTATAAAAACCATTGATCTCGTTAAAGCACTAGAAAACGGAAAGGTCGGTGGGGCATGCCTTGATGTGTTTGAAAATGAAAAACCACATACCTACTCAAATAGTGAGACAAATACTTATACTAGACTGAATGCATTGCACAATACTGTCCTCAGCCCACATGTAGCTGGATGGACACACGAATCTTTGGAGAATATTGCTAAGGTAATGCTCCAAAAATATGACGCTTTGAATAGCTAGTAAAATAGTAAAAATAAAAAGTATAATAAATAACCGATATAATGAAAACAAATGCTTTTTGATTGTTTCTCACTAACTTAGACGATATTGAAACGCTGAAATGTTGAAAATAAAGACAAGTAGCTGTTTCGAAGAAGACATTTGGAAGGAAAAATTATTTTGTATCTATAGCTTTATTGCGTAACATTGCGACTTTGTTAATTTTCTCTTAATAAAAGAGGAGTATATAGTATGCTGTTTTTCAATAGATACTTTATTAAACATATTAAAACATGAAAAGAATTCTACTATTATTTGTGTTGTCATGTATATCTATTACAGGTATGTTAGCACAGACATCATTAGAAGGAGAAGTAACGGATGCAGCTTCGGGAGAAGCCATACTATTTGGTACTATAGCCTTGTATAAAAATGATGTACTCATCTCTGGAACGGAAACAGACCTGGATGGTAATTACTTTTTCTCTAATATCGATCCAGGAACGTATGATATTGAGGCGAGTTATATTGGTTACACCGCTCAACGTCAAGTTGGAGTAATCATAAACGCAGGACGAACGAACAGAGTTGATTTTGCTATTTCTGTAGGTGTACTGTTTGATGCAGTCGAAATAAAGGCATATAAAGTGCCATTGATCGAAATCGATAATACAACTAGTGGTGCTATTGTAACCGCTGAAGCGATTCGATCATTGCCCACTAAAAGTATAAACGCTATTGCTGCAACTACTGCAGGTATCGCATCTACTGATGGTGGAGCTATCTCAATAAGAGGATCTAGATCAAACGGTACTGTGTACTATGTAGATGGTGTGAGAGTATCTGGATTGATACCTCAAACGGAGATCGATCAGCTTCAGGTAATTACAGGTGGTGTAGAAGCTAAGTACGGTGATCTTGTAGGTGGAGCAATCTCAATAACATCAAAAGGACCATCATCAAAGTTTTCTGGAGGATTGGAAGTAGAAACTTCTGAATACCTCGATGGATTCGGTTATAACTTGATAGCGGGTAATATTAGTGGACCAATCATAAAGGGAGACGACGGTAGATCAATCTTAGGCTATAGGTTCTCAGGGCAGTACAGAGATGTAGCGGATAACTTCCCTACAGCAGGTGGAGTATATAGGGCTTCTGAAGATTTGATCAATGATCTTGAATTAAATCCTACGCTTACCATTGGAGAATCCGCTTTCCCATCATTAGAAGGGATTACAAATGAAAGTGAAAAAAGACCAGAGTTAGTAAAAGCAAGGCCGAATGAAGCAAGACAGGATCTTACGATTACTGGTAAATTGGATGCTAGGCTATCTGACAATATTGATCTTACTCTTTCAGGAGCTTATGATAAAGCAACTGATCAGTTTGGACAAGGGGTAGGATTAGGTGAAGCAAATCAATTGTTAAACTGGACAAGAAATCCATTTCAATATACGGATGGATATAGAGCTAACCTAAGATTTAGACATAAGTTAGGAAGGCAAGGAATATCAGATGCTGATGCAACAGATGAGGAGAAAGCGGCAAGGAATAATACTGCTATTAGAAACTTGTACTACACACTACAGGGATCATTCGAAAGAAGGACGAACAGAACTGAGGATCCAATCCATAAAGATAATTTATTCAACTATGGTTATTTTGGTGAGACTCCATTGGCATGGGTGCCTAACTTTGGTACTGTAACTGATTTAAACACATACCAAGGAGATACCTCTAAACTTATAGGAGGTGATTTTGGACATTTGGGGTATGCTGAGATTGAAGGGGATTATATTGCAAATACAACGATCAATCCGATATTATCTCAGTACAACTCTATTAATGGATTCCTTGAAACGGAAACATCAGATGCGTGGAGTATATATAATAATGTGGGAAGAGTATATAATGGTTTCGGAAAAGGTGAAAATGATATCCTTTCTATCAATGTTACAAGTGGATTTGATTTCTTACCTGGAGGTTCTAAAAAAGGAAGACATAGTATTCAATTTGGATTTCTTTATGAGCAAAGAACAAACAGAGCTTACAATGTAAACCCTAATGGATTATGGAACGCAGCAAGAGCTTCAATAAATAGCCATATCAATGGTATAGATGGAGATAATGTATTAAGAGTTGATACTATTACAGGGGGACCCGGATTAGAGGATCAATATTTAGAAACATATGCTCCTGCGATTACTATAAGCGACGATAATACGTTTTATAGAAAAGTAAGAGAACAAACTGGCGATAGATTGATCGATTATGTAAATATTGATGGAATCGACCCTAACTTACTTAATCTGAGCATGTTCTCAGCGGCAGAGCTTACGAACCAAGGATTAGTTAATTACTATGGTTATGACTACTTAGGAGAAAAGTTAACTGGAAATGTACAATTCGATGACTTCTTTACAGATGTAGATGATGACGGAGTAAGAACTTTTACATCCGCAGCGTTCAACCCAATCTATGGTGCAGCTTATATTCAAGATAAGTTTTCATTCAGAGATATCATTTTCAGAGTAGGCGTAAGAATGGATTACTACGATGCTAACACTAAGGTATTGAAAGATCCATATTCACTATATGAAATTAATTCTGCGGAAGAATTTTTTGCTGTGAATACTGATCAAAATCAGCCAGGAACAGTGGATGATGACTATAAAGTATACTTAGAAGGAGAAAGATCTACAAACATTGTAGGATACAGAAAAGGAGACAACTGGTTCTTACCTGATGGAACAGCGGTTTCTGGTGGTAATGTACTATTTGGAGGTGGGCTAGTTTATCCATCCATCAAGGACCCTGAAGCACCTTCTATTAAGACAGCGGAATTTGATACTAACAGGTCATTTGAGGATTACGAACCACAGCTAAACTTCATGCCTAGATTGGCATTCTCATTTCCTATTTCGGATGATGCTGGTTTCTTTGCTCACTATGATGTGTTGTACCAAAGACCAACAACTAACACAATACAGACAGCGGTAGATTATTTCTACTTCGAAAGAGCATCGGGTAACTTACTTAACAATCCAAACCTTAAGCCAGTAAGAACGATTGACTACGAGGTAGGGTTCCAACAAAAGTTGACGAACTCTTCCGCGATGAAAATCTCTGCTTATTACAAAGAGCAAAAAGATTTGATCCAAGCGAGAGTATATGCGAACCTTCCAGCACCCGTTAACCAATATGAGTCATATGGTAACTTGGATTTTGGTACAACTAAAGGTTTCTCTTTTACTTATGATCGAAGAAGAACAGGTAATCTTGAATTATCAGCTACATACACATTACAATTTGCTGATGGATCTGGATCAGATGCCAATTCATCAAGAGGTATCAACAACAGAGGAATTATTAGGAACTTGATTCCACTTTCATTTGATGAGAGACACAGAATAACTGCTGTAATTGACTATAGATATGGAACTGGAAAAAACTATAATGGACCAAAAATTGGTGACCTTAATATATTTGCAGATGCAGGTATTAACTTTAATATCGCAGCTGTATCAGGAAGACCATACACCAGAAGAAATGTGGTAAGACAATTCGGAGGTGCAGGATTCAAAGGGGCGATAAACGGATCAAGACTTCCTTGGACATTCAACATGGATATGAGAGTAGATAAGAGATTTGCTGTAAATGTAACTTCTGAGAAGAAAATGTTCTTCAATGCATACTTGAGAGTTCAGAATGTATTTGATATTAGAAACGTAAGAAATGTATTCTCATTCACAGGAGACCCTGAAGATGATGGGTACTTAATCTCTAGTTTCGGTACAGATACTGTTGATCAGATCAATAGCCAAAACAGAAACGAAGAATCATACTTAGCGGCATACAATTGGAGATTAGATTCATTTTCAAACTTCACATTACCTAGAAGAATCTTTTTAGGAATAATAATGGATTTTTAAAACTGATTCTCGAAAGAATAGAAAATATAAATTATCTAAAATTAATAGATATGAAAATTAAAACAAGAATATTATTTATAGCGGCATTGCTCTTTTCCATTGTATCTATGGATGCAAGGAATAATCCTGAGCAGCTAAAAAAGATGAATAACAAAGTACAGTTTTCGTCTCCTAGATTGAATTGTCAACCCGCTCAAGCAAATGCAGATCTCGAGATCAATAATGTAAGAGCTAGACTTCTAACAGGTGGTGACATCTGGTGGAACAAAGAAGACGGTAGATATATCGTACCAAAACCTGCACCGGGATTCGATGAGGTATCTGCAATATTTGCAGGTGGTGTATGGATTGGTGGGGTTGATCCTAATGGATCATTGAAGTTAGCAGGTGTGCAATATGCTACTGGTGCCAATACAGATTGGTACCCAGGTCCATTGGACGATGCAGGACAAACAGAAGCTACTATTTGTGAAAACTGGGATCAGTTCTTCAGTGTTAAAGGTGCAGATATATTAAAGCATATTGCAGCTTTTGATAGAGGAGAAGAAGAGTTCAATTGTGATGAAGTAATTGACGCCATAAAATACTGGCCAGCTAGAGGTAACCCATACTGGAATGAGAGATATAGTTTCGATATTCCAAATCAGAACTTAGCGGATTTTTGGGATGAAGATGCAAATGGTAGTTACGATCCATGTCAAGGTGATTTTCCTGTTATCGATATCGTAGGGTGTGAAGCGGAGAATAGAGGTGAGGCAAGAGAGTTATTACCTGATGAAGTTGTATTTTGGTTATACAACGATAATGGTGGGAGTCACAATCTTACACAAGCAACTGCTATCCAAATGGAAGTGCAAGTTCAAGCGTTTGGATATGCAACGAATGACGAGGTAAACGATATGACTTTTTACAGATATAAACTGATAAACAAAGCGACAGATGATATTAGAAACTGTTACTTTGCTATGTGGGTAGATCCTGATTTAGGATGTGATGAGGATGATTACATCGGGTGTGATGTAGAGAGAAGTCTTGGATATGTATACAATGAAGATGCTACAGATGGTAGTCCTGGAATAGAATGTCCTAGTGGTGCACTAACGTATAAAAATGATGTTCCAATTTTGGGTATTGATTATTTTAGAGGGCCACAATCTCCAAGAAAATTCTGTAGAGACGAGAATGATGAAATTATTCTAAATGAGGACGGAACCAAATGTCTTGAAGAGGTTGAGATTGGTACTGGAGAAGGAGATACATTGATAGAGTTAGGAATGACATCTTTCACTTACCAAAATAGAGGTATAAGTGACCCACCACCAGCAACAGAAGATCCACAAATAGATACTGAGTTTTACAATATATTGCGAGGTTTATGGGCTGATGGTACAGCAGTAACGTTTGGCGATTCTGGATTTGAACCAACATCTATGGATACAGTTAGATATGTATTTCCAGATGATCCAGATGATGGCACAGGATGGTCAATGTGTACTGCCGATCTTCCTTTTGATGATAGAAGAACGGTACAAGCTACTGGTCCATTATTGTTACAACCAGGCGCTAAGAATGAATTGATCATTGGAGCGGTATTCGTACCAAATATTGCATATCCATGTCCTAGTATAGATAGACTTCAGTTTGCGGATGATTTAGCACAAGCTTTATTTGACAACTGTTTCAATATTACAGATGGACCTGATGCACCAGATATGTATGCAGTAGAATTGGATAGACAATTAGTATTATTATTATCAAATGATAGCATCGAGATAGAGTCTAATAATGCGAAGGAAGAGTACTTGGAAACAGATCTTCAAGCACCAAAAGGTGAGATGGATTCACTTTATAGATTCGAGGGATATAAAATCTATCAATTGTCTAATCCTAATGTATCTGTTCAACAATTAGATAACATAGAACTTTCTAGATTAATAAGACAAGTAGATGTTAAAAATGGAGTGGATGAAATATTCAACTGGTCTTCAGTACCAAATCCTGATGAAAACCGACCTCCTGTTTGGATTCCAGAAAGACAAGTTGATGGTGCAGATGGTGGAATTAGGCATTCATTCAATGTCACTGTAGATCAGTTTGCAAATGGGGATAGAACGCTGATAAATCACAAGAACTACTACTATACTGTATTGGCATACGCATATAATAATTATAAGCAATTTGATCTTGATGCAGATGAAGGTATAGATAAAGGTCAAAGTAAATCTTTTCTTGAAGGTAGACGAAATCAAAGAGTATATACTTTCACACCTAGACCTGTAGTATACAAAGAGTTACAAACTGCATATGGACAAGAAGCTGCAGTGACAAGAGTACAAGGTGTAGGTACCGGAGTGAATGCACTAGTGCTTGAAGATGGTACTATGGATGCAATAATGGATGGTACTATTGAACTTGATTCATTCGGACTAAACGGTGCACCATTAGTACAACTTAACTACAGAGCTGGAAATGGACCAATTAATGCAACCGTAATAGATCCATTAAATGTAAAAGATGGTGCTTATAGATTGGAGATAGTTGGTGCATTTGATGATAAAAAGCTGGATCCTAAGATAGCGTTAGGAGAGGATGCAGGTGGTAATTCTGCGATCGAAAATGGTGCAAGATGGGTATTGACTAATACTACTACAGGAGAAGTTATTGCTTCTGAGAAATCTATTGAGCAATTAAACGAGCAAATAATATATGGCCAAGGATTTTCTCTTTCTATAAATCAAGTCGGAGAACCAGGAAGCCAATTTGATGAATCAAATGGTGCAATCACTCAAGTATATGAATATAAAAAAGTAGAAGGTGAAGAAGTTATAGAATGGTTCAATGCAGTACCTGCTTTTTCTGGAACTGAGATTACACTTAACGAGGATACAGATGATGAATTTTCATTTGGTGTGTACGGATATATAAACAGTGATATAGAATCAGATCCTAGTGATCAACTATCTACTATTGATGATGGATATTTTGTTCCAATGAGATCAACTAGATATGAGGAAGAATCCGAAACAAACTTTTATCTTACTCCAGGTTGGAAAGGAGAAATGGGTAAGACATTTAGTGTTATCCCTAGTCAAAACAAACTTCAACACAGAGATTTAAATAATGTGAATATCGTATTTACAAGGGATAAGTCTAAGTGGAGTGAGTGCATAGTTGTAGAATCTGCTGTAGCTGAGTATGAAGATACTGGATCGACACCCGAAGGTGAAGCAGAGCAATTTGACTTAAGACAAATGCCCGCTATCGATGAAAATGGTGTACCTACCGGTGCTGTTGACGAAGATGGTGAACTAATTCTTGGTAAGAGTTATTTCCCTGGGTATGCTATCGATGTGGAAACAGGAGAAAGACTAAATATTTTCTTTGGTGAAAACTCTGTTTATTCAGCGGAAACAGATAGCGTTGTTACAAATATATCAAAGCAAATTAATACAGATCCTATCACTGGAGATCAGCGTCCTTTCTTTACGTATAATACCGGAAATGGAAATGATCTAATTTGGAATCCAAGTACAGAATTATTTGCGACCGGTAGTGTATTTGGTGATGGTATTGGTCAAGGAGTTGTTTATAACAATTTTGCAGGAGGCCAACACTATATCTATGTTACGAGACAGCCATATGATCGTTGTGATGTTCTTTACGAAAAATTTGAGAGCAGTAGTGTTTCTAAAAACATTGATGGAGTAGCGGTTATCACTTGGACTGCAATGCCTGTGCCAATGGAGCCACTGTTGTCATTAGAAGAAGGTTTGATTCCAAATGACCTTACTGTAAGGTTGAGAGTTCAGAATGGATATAACAAGGAGCTCGATCTTGAGAAAACTACGAGTTCAAATAAATTTGTTGGTGTAGGTGCATTACCTGTATATGAATTTGCTTTTGGAAATGTAGAAGCAAGAGATATTGAACCTGCTGAATTTTCTAACGCATTGGATAATGTACAAATCGTACCGAATCCATACTATGCATATTCAGCTTATGAGCAAAGTCAGTTTGAGAACATTATAAAAGTTACGAATCTACCAGCTAGGGCGATAGTAACTATTTATACTCTTGACGGTAAGTTTATCCAACAGTTCAATAGAGATGCTATGTCACTTTTAAATGATGGAAGTAATCCAGCACTTACGGAATCTCAGGTTAATCCAGCTTTAGAATGGAACTTAACAAACAATAAAGGAATTCCAATAGCAAGTGGTGTTTATATCTTCCATATTTCTGCGCCTAATTTAGGAATAGAAAAATCATTAAAATGGTTTGGTGTTAACAGGAAATTTGATCCAACTGGACTATAATATTTAAATTAAAATGAAAATGCAGATGGAGTTAGTTTCTGACTCCATCCGCACTTAATCATAAAGCATATGAAAAAATATATTTACACACTAATAATTATCTGTTTTGGAGGATTGACTGTTTTTGCAGGAAATCCTGATAGACAAGGAGAAGCAGGAGCTGCAGAATTGTTGCTCAACCCTTGGGCTAGAAGTGCAGGTTTACACTCTATGTCTACAGCTTCAGTATCTGGAATAGATGCAATGAGAATAAATGTTGCAGGCCTTAGCCGTATCAATGGTGGAGAATTTGTAGTATCAAACACTAGACTTTGGGAAGGAAGTGATATTGGTATCAATTCAATAGGATTTGTTACAAAAGCTGGAAATAGTGGCGCATTTGCAATATCATTAGTTGCTATGGATTTTGGTGCTATCGATGTTACAACGACAGCCCAACCAGAAGGCACTGGTGGTACATACTCTCCAAGTTTCTTTAATTTGGGACTAGGATATTCTTATACGTACGAGAATAAGATTAGCGTAGGTCTTTTGGTAAGGGCTATATCTGAGACGCTTCCTGATGTCTCAGCTAGTGGATTTGCTATTGATGCTGGTGTGCAATATGTATCTGGTGATAAAGACGAATTCAAATTAGGAATTGCGCTTAGAAATATTGGATCTCCAATGAAGTTTAGTGGGGAAGGTATAACTTTTAGAGCTGAGGTTCTAGAAAGTGATATCAATTATCCAGTAACTGTTGAGCAAAGAGGAGAAGACTTTGAATTGCCATCATTATTAAACATAGGGATATCTTATGATTTTTATTTAGGTGAAACGAACTACTTGAGAACACTAGCTAACTTTACATCTAATGCTTTTGCAAGAGATGATATTGGAGTTGGTGCTGAGTTTTCATTTAGAGATCTAGTAACATTAAGAGCTGCGTACAAATATGCCTTAGATTCTAAAGTTGATGAACGTAATCTTTATACTGGATTTGCTGGTGGTGTATCCATTGATGTACCTCTTAAGAGAGCTGAAAATAGAGTAGTAGGTATCGATTATGCATACAGAACTACTAATCCATTTAGTGGAACTCATAATTTCTCTCTTAGATTCGGATTCTAAGAAGTCTAGAAAAGAAAAAATAGTTACTTTTGTAACTAATAGAAATATTAAAACGTTTCTGCTCTTCGGAGTAGAGACGTTTTTCACATTATGGTATTGAGGAATTTTACATGCAATACAAATCTCCAAAATGGTACTTATGTAGTGCTATATTGAATTAAATAAACAATAGATTATGGCAATATCTTATATGAGTCAAGACGGATATGATAAGCTAAGAGCGGAACTTGAGCATATGAAAACTAAAGGTCGGGAAGAAATGTCTCAAGCAATAGCAGAGGCGAGAGACAAAGGTGATTTATCTGAAAATGCTGAATATGATGCAGCAAAAGATGCTCAAGGGTATCTAGAAATGAGGATCAATGAGCTGGAGAAGGTAATGGCTAATGCTCGTATTCTTGACAAAAGTCAGCTTGATGGTTCCAAAGTGACTGTTATGTCTACAGTGAAGATCAAAAATAGAAGAAACAATAAAGAAGTCACATATACTTTAGTTTCCGAAGCTGAGGCAAACCTTAAAGAGAAGAAGATTTCTGTTACTTCACCAATTGGAAGTGGTCTGTTAGGTAAAGCTGTGGGTGAAATCGCTCAAGTATCTACTCCGACTGGAACTATAGATTTTGAAATCATGAATATTTCAATCAACTTAGATTAATCTGATATCATGGAAGGATTATTTACCAAGATCATAAACGGCAAAATCCCTAGTTATAAGATTGCAGAGGATGAAAATTATTATGCTTTCTTAGACATTAACCCTCTGGCAAAGGGGCACACTTTGGTCATACCAAAAGTAGAGGTAGATTATATATTTGATCTTGATAATGATACATTGGCTGGGTTACATCTGTTTTCTAAAAGAGTAGCTCAAGCACTTGAAAGTACAATAGAGTGCAAGCGCGTTGGCGTACTTGTTATAGGTACAGAGGTTCCTCACGCACACATTCATCTAATTCCGTTTCAGAAAGAGTCTCAGATGGCAATCACAGGTAAAAAATTATCATTTGAAGCGGATGAGATGAAAGAAATTGCTGAAAATGCGTCGAAAGCTTATGAATTAAGAAATGTAGAAAATGGTACATTAGTCTTCGGTGCTAGCCTTAAAGGGGAACGGTACTCCAACAAAGCCATTAAGATGTTGGTTTCTCATGATCATAATGTGCTTGCAATTGGCGGACGAAAAGGGGAGGTAGATGGTATTTCTATCTTAACGGGACAGCCAGACTTGTCAGCTGTAGATACGATCACGATGTATATGGGAGAGGAGAGACAAAAAGATCACGAGGACTATCTTTTGTCATTAAGGCCTAGACGGATAATTTTTAATCCTGGAGCTGAAAATAGAGGCTTCGCGCAAAAAGCTAGGGAGAAAGGTGTTATTATAGAAGAAGCTTGTACTTTAGTGATGTTGAGGACGGGGCAGTATTAGTTTACGTTGCTTTTATTATTTCTCTTATAACCTACATCAACTGTATTACTATACACGAAGTCCCTACGATTTGCTAGTAAAGGAGTTCCAATTTCCCAGTGGGTTGCTATCTATAAGGGGATGATACCGAAATTTAAGGTTTGTCCATTTTCTAATTGAATAGATTTTACATCTCCATAGCAAGATACTTACCAGTATGACTATCTTTTTCTTTGATTAATTTTTCAGGAATACCAGCAAATAAAATATTTCCTCCTCCTTTTCCACCTTCTGGCCCTATATCAATTATATGATCTGCTACTTTTATTATATCCATATTATGTTCTATAATTAATATAGTATTTCCTTTATCCACCAATCTATTAAGAACGTTGATAAGATGGCGAATATCTTCAAAGTGTAGTCCTGTAGTCGGTTCATCTAAGATGTAGAGTGTATTGCCTGTGTCCCTTTTTGCAAGTTCAAGAGATAACTTCACCCTTTGTGCCTCACCACCTGATAGAGTAGTGGCCTGCTGGCCAAGAGTTATATATCCTAGGCCTACGCTATTAAGCGTAGTAAGTTTCCTAAAAATACTTGGAATGGGTTGAAAAAATACTGTTGCTTCTTCTACACTCATATCAAGCACATCCGATATAGATTTACCTTTATACAAAATCTCTAATGTTTCACGATTATACCGTCTGCCCATACATGATTCGCAATCGACTAAAACGTCAGGAAGAAAATTCATTTCGATCACTTTCTTACCCGCACCTTGACATACTTCGCATCTACCTCCTTTTACATTAAATGAAAATCTTCCCGGTTTATAGCCTCGTATTTTGGCTTCTGGAAGAGATGAGAATATATTTCGAATATTACCAAATAATCCTGTATATGTAGCTGGATTTGATCTAGGAGTACGACCTATGGCAGATTGATCTATTTCTATGACTTTATCTACATTGTCTATACCATTGATTTTTTCATATGGCAGCGGTCGCTGGCTACTTCTATAAAAATGAGCTCTTAAAATGGGATATAGGGTAGAATTAATCAAAGATGATTTTCCACTGCCTGAAACACCAGTTACGCAGATAAATTGCCCAAGTGGAACTACAAGATCTACATTTTTTAGATTATGGCCTGTTGCCCCTTTTAATGTCAATTTTTTACCTGTTCCTTTTCTTCTTTTTGAGGGTACTTCTATACGTATCCTATCAGAAAGATAGTTGGCGGTGACTGTTTTTATTTTTTTGAATTCCCTGGGGTGTCCTTCCGCTACGATTTGCCCTCCATTTTTACCTGCCCCTGGTCCTATGTCTATCAGGTAGTCAGATGCGAGCATTATATCTTTATCGTGCTCGACAACTACGACAGTGTTCCCTATTTCTGTTAAGTTTTTCAAAGCATTGATCAACCTTTGGTTATCTCTTTGATGTAATCCTATGCTCGGTTCATCCATTATATAGGTAATCCCAGTCAATTGGGATCCAATCTGAGTAGCTAGTCTTGTTCTTTGTGATTCTCCGCCTGATAAAGTTCTTGTTGGACGATTAAGTTGTAGATAATTAAGGCCTACTTCAAGAAGAAAGCCTAATCTCATTTTTATTTCTTTGACCACATCTTTGGCTATAGTTTTTTGCCTGTCGGATAGTTTGTCATCTATGTTTTCAAACCATTCGTATAAATTATCGAGGTCCATAGTAGCCAATTGACCGATATGCATTCCTCCTAATCGGAAAAACAAGGATGACTTCTTGAGTCTGTATCCTTCACATTCTGGACAATCTTGTATAGATAAAAATTCTTCTGCCCAATTTCTGATTTTCTCTGAAGAGGTATCTTTATACCATCGTTCTAGCATGTTTACTATACCATCGGTGGCAAGATTGTATACCAACTCATGAGGAGAATATCCTAGGTCTATACCCAGAGAACTATCACCTCCGTAGAGAAGTATATCCAAAGCCTTTTTAGGAATATCTTTCACGGGAGTATTAAGATCGAAATTGAATTTATTAGCTATTTTTTTGATCTGTTTGAACGTCATGTTTTCGCGAACCTCCCCGAATGGTTTGATGCCTACTTCTTTAATAGTTTTGGTATCATCAGGAATCACTTTATTGATATCCGCTTTATGAAGTTGGCCGAGACCTTTGCATGCGGGACAGGTTCCATATGGAGAGTTGAACGAAAACGTATTTGGTGATGGCTCTTCATAGCTAACTCCAGATTCTGCATCCATGAGTTGCTTACTGAACGGTGTTAGTTCATCGGTTCCATGTTCATTAATATAGATGAAGTCTTCTCCCATCTTCAGTGCAGTCTCTAGAGAGGTAGAAATTCTATCCTTTTTATCCTCTTCTACTTTGAGCCTGTCAACTATGAGTTCTATATCGTGTACCTTGTATCTATCTACTTGCAGTCCTTGTTTAAGATCTATGACTTCGCCGTCCACTCTTACTTTAGTATATCCTTTTTTTCTTACATTTTCGAACAGTTCTCTATAGTGTCCCTTTCTAGATCTTACCATAGGAGCGAGAATTATTATTTTCTTCCCTTTATAATTGGCGAATATGTCGTCTATAATCTGGTTTTCAGTGTACTTCACCATTTTCTTACCTGTCACATAGGAATAAGCATCGCTTGCTCTAGCAAATAATAGTCTCAGGAAATCATAGATTTCTGTGGTCGTACCTACTGTTGAGCGAGGATTCCATGACGTAGTTTTTTGCTCTATGGATATTACAGGACTGAGGCCTTCTATTTTCTCTACATCTGGACGCTCCATATTACCAAGGAACTGCCGAGCGTAACTAGAGAATGTCTCCATATAACGTCTCTGACCTTCAGCGTACAATGTGTCGAACGCTAAAGAAGACTTGCCACTACCGCTAATGCCCGTGATCACTACAAGTTGATTTCTGGGAATTTTAACAGATACATTCTTAAGATTATTTTCTCTAGCGCCTACGATTTCGATGTAGCCATCCTCTGCGATCTTCTTTGCCATTCAGTTAAATTGTATTGGAAGAAAACACAAGGTACGGTGGATGGTTGAGATTTTTGAATGATATATACAGATGCTTGCGATTAAGTTTTCAAAAGAGAGGAAACATCTATCTTTATTTACTTAATGAAGAACATATTGTACATCTCTATCTTGGCGTCTTTACTTTTATTACTTAGTCGTAATGATAAAACTAAGCTGCCCAAAATTGATATCTTGAAATTAAACGGATTCGATTGGGATAAAAAGGAAGAATGCACAATTGTCTTTTCATTTGATGGAGAATCAGTGGATATGCCAGCAGGAATCGAATATGGTGGTGGTCATTCTGCTCGATATGAGAAACTTTCTTTTCTTTAGAGTTGGAAAAAAAATATCAATTGGCGGGGGCTTTCCGAAGATGATGATTGGATACTGAATGCTAATTATATAGATAAAACATTCATAAGACATAAAATCAGTTATCATCTCTATCGTGATATGAATGAAAATAATATAAGTGCTTTCTCTGAGAATGTGAATCTGAAGGTAGACGGCAAATCACAAATTAAATTGGATAGTCATAGATAACTTGATCGATAGGAACTTGCTCCTTCTATATGATTACAATGCTGATGGGACTATGAACAATTTCTACCTCTATAAATTAAACTCTAACACAGCTTTTAGAATAGCGATCTGGGATTATGATCATTCTTTCGGTAGAGACGGAGACAATAAACTCATTGTGGTGGATCGCTCAATTCTATTAGTAAATTACTTGATTCGGAAGTATTAGGATAAAAGTAACGTTTAAAAAAAGATGGACAGAGCTTCAAAATATAGGGTTATTTAGCACTAAATACATGAATACTAAGATAAAAGCTATCGATGTTAAAATCAATGAGTCGGTCGAGTTCAAGTATATTATATGGGCTTGGGATAGTAAATGGTATTATGATGATAATGTCTATGAAGAGGAAAAAACTTTCTTTACGAAATTTGTAAAAATGAGACTAAAAGTACTAGATGCCGAAATTGGCTACAATCATAAAGATTGATAATCGTAAAATTAGATGTCTTGATAGATTAAGATATCATTTATTTCATCTTCTGACATTCCAAAGAATTTGGTTATTTCAGGAATAGAGAAACCACTTTTCATAGCATTTTGGATAAGTTGACGTTTTGCCTTGATTTCACCTTTAATTTCACCCCTCAATTCACCTTCCAGTCTAGCGGTTTCTAAAACACTAAAGGAAACAGCAAGTTCTTTTTGGTGGGCATCGTACAATGACTTTAATTGATTACTCATTTTATCATATTTTAGTTTTTCAGATACCATCTCTAGACCTTTCGCTTTGTATTTCAAAGGGAGATCATTATTCTTAAAATAATAAATCCATTCGTCAAGACTGTTTACTGCATTATTATCAAAGTTATTAACTTTGATAATAAAATATTCTAGGTATAATTCAGCAACGTCCTTTTTATCAAATAAGTTCACTTGAGTATGATTCAAACTAAGTTGATCCTGTTTGTTTATTCCTACGAATTTAGTAGTTCCGTGATAAACATAATCAGTTCCTTGCCCTAAGTCAAAGTACACTATATTAATAGAATATACTTTTTTTACTTCAGTATATTTAGAGCCCTTTGTCATGTAATCAGTTATGATTTTTGAAGTGCCAAAAAGCATTCTTTGGAAGTAGTCAATCTCACTATTATATTGAAGTTCGATTAGGAACAAGTCACCCTTCATATCCTCACAAAGAATATCGACAATATTTATCTTATCATTTTTTTGTTGTGAATTAGCTTCTGACTCAGGTAGATTGATAATAGTGATATCTTCATCTAGCAAAGTGGAAATAAATCCTTCCAAAATGTCATAATTAGCTTTTTGTCTCAATAGTCGCTTGAGTGCCTAGTCGAAACTTATAAGTGGTCTATTCTTCATCTGATTTAAAAATAGTAATAATCATTTGTATTGTTGGTATTTATTAGGTTCCATCTACTTAAGGGCTCTACATTTATGGTTGAAAACTAGAATTATACCCAGATATTAAAATATAACTCACCATATAACTAATTTCGCACCTCAGAGAAATTACAAATTATGAAACCATCAATACCAAAAGGTACGCGTGACTTCCTTCCAGCACAAGTCTATAAACGAAACTTTATATTTGATACCATCCGATCTGTCTTCAAGAAATATGGTTATCAGCCTATAGAAACCCCTACCATGGAGCTTCTTCAGACATTAACGGGTAAGTATGGAGAGGAAGGAGATAAGCTGATCTTTAAAGTGCTGAATAATGGAGATTTTCTAGGTAGAGCTGATCAAAAAGCCTTGTCAGAAAAGAACTCAGGAGCGGTGCTCAGTCAGATTTCAAAACGGGGATTGAGGTATGACCTTACTGTGCCTTTCGCAAGATATGTTGTGATGCATCAGAATGACATTCAATTCCCATTCAAAAGATATCATATCCAGCCAGTATGGAGAGCAGATCGACCACAGAAAGGAAGATATCAAGAATTCTACCAGTGTGATGTTGATGTAGTAGGCTCTAACTCTTTAATGTATGAGGCGGAATTGGTGAAGATTTATGACGAAGTATTCCATAAACTGAATCTAAAATCCATTATCAAGATCAATAATAGAAAGATACTTTTTGGACTGGCAGAGGCAAATGGAATCCAGGACCACTTCATGGATATGACAATGGCTATTGATAAATTAGATAAGATAGGTGAAGAAAAGGTTGTCATAGAAATGACCAACAGAGGAATCAGCGAAGAAGCCGCTAAGAATGTTTTGTCACTTCTGTCTATTGATAATTTGATTGAATTAGAGAAGGCATTTACGGATGCACCAACAGGTCAGAAAGGAATCGAAGAGCTAAGAAAAGTTCATAACTATCTTGATTTAACATCTGTACATAACACTGTAAAGTTTGACATTTCACTGGCACGAGGATTAAGCTATTACACGGGCTGTATATTCGAAGTAGAAGCGGATACCAAGGAGTACCCGAATTTAAAAATGGGTAGCATCGGAGGAGGTGGAAGATATGATGATCTTACAGGAAACTTTGGACTCAAAGGAGTATCAGGTGTAGGAATATCATTCGGTGCGGAACGTATATATGATGTGATGGAAGAAGAGAACCTATTCCCAAAAGGAGTAGAAAAAGACCTTGATATATTGCTTATCGCTTTTGATGATGAAACACATAAGTTTGCTTTTAAGCAATTGCAACTATTGAGATCTATGAATGTGGTTGCTGATCTATATCCAGACCCTGCCAAAATGCAGAAGCAGATGAAGTATGCGAATGCAAGGAATGTTCCATATGCATTGTTGATTGGATCAAAAGAGATGGAAACGGGAGCGTTTACGCTTAAAAATATGAAGACTGGAGAACAAAGTCTACTTACATTTGATGAGGTCGTGGAAAAAATAGCTACAGCATGATACTTCTTAAAAAAAATCTAAAAGAAATACAGTCTGATCTTGGATCAAGACTGTATAGTATGTCTGACTTGGTTACTTCATATTTGGAGCAAACCAAACAGCATAACGCACTCAATATTTATATAGAAATATATGAAGACGCAGCAAAATCTGAAGCTGCACGATTAGATCAGAAAATTAAGAATGGTGAAAAGCTAGGAAGGCTACACGGATGTGTTATTTCTGTAAAGGATGTTATATCACATAAAGGTCAAGGATTGACAGCCGCCTCTAAAATATTAAAAGAGTATAAGTCTCCCTATAATGCCACTGCAATTGAAAGGTTATTAGCTGAAGATGCTATCGTAATAGGACGGACGAACTGTGATGAATTCGGCATGGGGTCTGCCAATGAAAATAGTATCTACGGTCCTACTAAAAATGGTGCCGATGTTGAACGAGTTCCAGGTGGTTCTAGTGGTGGAGCAGCAGTATCGGTACAAATGAATACATGTTTGATAGCACTAGGGTCTGATACTGGAGGTTCTGTACGTCAGCCAGCATCGTTTTGCGGAGTATATGGTCTAAAACCATCTTATGGCCGTATATCTAGATATGGATTGGTTGCTTATGCATCTTCATTTGACCAGATAGGTATATTGGGACATAATCCAGACGATATTGGGATTGTACTAGAAATTATTGCAGGAAAAGATCCTATGGATGCCACGTCTTCGAGTGAAGAAGTTACTGAGTATGATAAGGATGGAGTTATGTCAAGTCCTAAAATAGCTTACTTCTCATCTTTGATTGACCATGAAAAATTGGAAAAAAGTATAAAAGTTAATGTTTTACAAAAAATTGAACAATTACGTTCTTTAGGTGCTTCTGTTATTTCAAAAGATTTTGAGTACGCTGATTATCTAGTTCCTACCTACTATGTATTGACTACTGCTGAGGCATCTACCAATCTAAGCAGATATGATGGAGTACGTTATGGGCACAGATCTTTATATTCTGAAAGCTTGGAAAAAATGTACGTCAACAGTCGTACTGAAGGATTCGGTAAAGAAGTGAAGAGACGTATCATGTTAGGAACCTATGTATTGAGTGAAGGCTATTTTGATGCATATTTTACAAAAGCGCAACAAGTACGAAGGTTGATCACTGAAGAAATGAATAAGGTGCTGGATGAATTTGATTTTTTAATCTTACCTACCAGTACGAGCTTACCATGGAAGATAGGCGAGATGGCAGGAGACCCAGTTGCTGTATATTTATCGGATATGTACACCGTTTTGGCAAACCTTACTGGATTGCCGGCTATAAGTATACCATCAGGTACTAATAATGAAGGATTACCGTTTGGTATTCAGTTAATGTCAAAAAAGTACTCGGAATACGACCTTTTATCTATTGCAAAAAGTTTAAAATCTACTGCTACTTAATAATCAGTTGTTTCCTATAAGAAAAGATAAAACGCTAAAGGTTGGCATAGTTATTGTCTATTAACATAATACACATTAAATATTTATATAATGTGTATTATTATGAGAATGCTAAATTATATGTACCTTTGCGCCACCAAAAAAAGAGCATCTTATTTTGGTACAAAAGCAAATTAAAAACTGTTTTTTACGCACCTCCCTAACATTATAGTGTGTAATTAACAAACCCAAGATTCGATTTTAAACAAATAGAAAATCCATGAACAGAATATTTCATACTGCTCTGCAGTGTAAAGTTATACTCTTAGCCCTATTTTTAGGGTTGTCAACATCCGCCGGAGCTTTCAGTAACATGACTGACGAAATGCACAAGGCAATTGAGGATAGAATCCTTAGCCTTGATTGTTCTATAGAGATCCGATACAGCTCAGAAGTCAAGAAAAGAATTAATCAGTACGTTATTCGTCAAAGAAAGATGAGTGAAGTCTTGATAGGACGTAGTAAAATCTACTTTCCTACTTTCGAGCAAATCTTAAAAGAAAAAGGACTTCCTACAGATCTTAAATATCTTTCAGTTGTAGAATCTGGATTGAAGCCAGCGGCAACTTCTAGATCAGGAGCTGCTGGACTGTGGCAGTTTATGAGACCAACAGGTAAAATGATGGGTCTCAAAATATCAAGAAATGTAGACGAAAGGCGTGATGTCGTAAAGTCTACTAAAGCAGCCGCAGATTACCTATTAAAGTTATACAATCAATTTGATGATTGGACATTAGCAATAGCTGCGTATAACTGTGGTCCTGGAAATATGCGTAAAGCAATAAGAAAATCAGGAGGTAAGAAGAGTTTTTGGGAGGTTATGAAGTACTTACCTAGAGAAACTAGAGAGTATGTACCAAAATTTATTGCTATGACATACGTAATGAATTACTATTATGAACATGACCTTACACCCTCGACTCCAAATCAAGACCTTATCAATACAAGTACTGCGAAAGTATACGAATCATTAAATCTTAATACACTTAGTAAAGAGTTGGATATCGAGTTAGCGACTATGCGAACTTTAAATCCTAGTTTTATTAGAAATTATATTCCTAAAAGTGAAGATGGAAAATACAATTTGGTATTGCCTACACCAGAAATGAGAATAGTTGCTGGAAAGTATAATGTATTAGCGGCGCTACCAAAATTAAAAGATAAGAAAACGAAAGAAGAAGCAATTGTAAATATTGCCCGACCTTCTATCGAAATTAAAAATATACCCCAAGCTCAATACATATCTAAAGATATGGGAGGTCAACCTAGCAAAATAAAATCTATATATGCACATACAGTAGCATTGGGTAGGAAAAGAGATAAAGAATACGACTACAAGCCAGATGGTTATAAGATGGATAATAGAAAATATACGATAGCATCTATTATTGATATCGTAAAATCAGCTAAGAAGTCCTTATAAGTAAATACCAAATAAAAGTAAGATATTTGATACACCATTTGAAGGAAACTTCGGATGGTGTTTTCTTTTTGATAATAATTAAAATAGCAGCATGTTAATAGTCCAAGATGTATTGATAAGTGATGATGTGATTGAGCAAGAGTTCATCTGTAACTTATCTGCTTGTAAAGGTGCTTGCTGCTGGGATGGTGATTACGGTGCACCCGTTACAGCCGAAGAGGAAGAGACTATTGCAAGTATTTTGGATGTTATAAAACCAAACTTACCTCTAGAAAGTCAAAAATTATTAGAAGAAAAAGGTGCATTTGATAATTTTGCTAAGGATAATTGGAGAGGGACATCATTACATCCTAATGGTTCGTGTGTTTTTATGACTTTCGATGAAGGAGGGTCTGCTAAGTGCGGTATTGAAAAAACACAACAATCAGGAGCTATCGAATTCAAAAAGCCGCTATCTTGTCATTTGTATCCAATTCGAGTAAATAAACAAGAACCAGCTAGCTTCGAAGCATGGAATTATGATGTTTGGGAGATCTGCTCTCCAGCTTGTGATCTTGGGAAGAAAGAATCTGTTCCAGTGTATAAATTTCTTAAAGAAGCAATAATTAGATATAAAGGCGACCATTTCTATGACGAGTTAGATCAAGCTGCGGAGCATTTTAAAAATGAGAAAAATGATGAGAATTTATAAATATTTACGCTAATCTGATTATTAATAGTATTTTCATTTTTTTATAAAGATGATACGGCTTAAACTAATGATGCTGTGAAAACGTTAAAATTTTATTATAAATTTGTAATTATGAGAAAAATGAAATATAGCTTACCGTTTTTTACGCTGTTATTGTTGATAGTATTCAGTTGTTCATCTGAAGAAGTTCTTCCTGAAGATCCTGGAAATGGCGGTGGTGACCCTGGTAGTACTGAAGATTTATTTTGGGCAGATGAGTTTGACGGAGACGGTGCAATTAATTCAAATTTATGGAATTTTGAAACTGGCGGCGGTGGCTGGGGTAATCAAGAAGTTCAGATTTACTCAAACAGTACTAAGAATGTCTATAAAGAAAATGGGGTACTAAAGATCAAAGTCATTAAAGAAGCTAATGGAACATTTTCCTCTGGACGTATTACCACACAAAATAAAATTGATTTCAAGTATGGAAGGGTTGATATTCGTGCTAAACTCCCTTCAGTTGCGGGGACTTGGCCTGCATTATGGATGCTAGGAGATAATTTTAGTTCTGTCGGATGGCCACATTGTGGAGAAATTGACATAATGGAGCAGTTTGAAGATAAATCTTATGTAGCGGCCACTTGCCACTGGAATAATAACGGCAGTACCGCTAGTTATGGTGAATCTGTTGATTTAAGTACGCCAACAGACTTTCATATTTACTCTTTAGTTTGGGAAGAGGGAAGTATAAAGGTCTTATTAGATGATGTTCAATTTTATGTAATTTCTACCAATAGCTCAATGCCATTTGATGCTAATTTTTTCTTCATATTTAATGTTGCAATGGGTGGAACAAATGGAGGTACTATAGATCCTAATTTTACTACTGATGTTATGGAAGTGGATTATGTAAGAGTTTATCAATAAAGTGGAAAATCCAATCTAATACTCACCGCAATTGAAGGTGCTAAAGGTAATAATAAAATGTCTCCTTTTGGAGAGGCATGAGAATCTCTAACCACTGTATAAAAAGAATGCCCGATAACTATCGGGAAAGATAGGCAGCCCCGGCTCATATAAAGTACATGCTTCTCGAGTGAGCTTACCAATCCTAAGGGCTTAGGAATCTCTATCCAATCTAAACCTCTTTTTATTAAAATGGTAGTAAAATCCCTATTTAGGGCGGTCTCTTATAAATATCTGATACACTTATAGCTGATAGTTTTCCTTCTTTAAACCATATTTATAATGAATAATTTCTGTTTTGAATTGATGGAAAACTCATTGACATCAACCTATAAGGAAGAGGGAGAAAACATACTTTTTGGAATCATTATGTACTAATTGGATTATTCAAATATAACTGGTGATACTATTAATAGGAACAGTTATAAAACCCTTTCCTGTGAAAAAGTTATAAGTAAGTTGTGAGGCAGGATAAGCTATGTCTAACAAAAAAGACTAATCAACGCACCACAGTAATAGATCCACTCTTCATCCTAGATTCTCCATTGCCAAGTGTATAATTGATAATAAACACATACACCCCTGGCTGTACTACTTGACCATTAAAATCACCATTCCACCCGCTTTGAGTTTCATTGAAGAGCATGTTCTTTTCTTCAAAGATAAGTTCACCTGCACGATCAAATATTTGGATAACATTCATATTTTCTGGTGAGCCGCTGTTGTAAAGCATGAAATTATCATTTGTCCCGTCACCATTTGGGCTAAATACATTAGGATAAAAGATCTCTACTTCATAATCGATATCTAAGGTTATAGTTGCAGTAGCCGTACAGCCATTTATATCTTCCGCAGTGACTATAATTATTTCTTGATCTGCATTTATCTCTACTTCTTTGCCTTCAGCAAGGAAATTGCCATCTGCATCCGTCCATGTGATAGTATTTAATTGACTATCATCTATATTGACATCGGCAGTCAGAAAACCATTCTCACCATATTTGATTGTGACCTTAGGTTCTGTGATAACTTCAAAAGGTACAGAACTTATGATTTCAAAAGTTTTGCTTACCTCACAGTCATACTGATCAAAAACTGAAATGGTATGCATACCTGTAGAAAATTGCATAGATGCCAGATCGGTAAACATGCTTCCTTCATATAAATATGTGAATGGCCCTAGTCCTCCTACATATGATGTTATTTCTATAGTTCCATCTGATTCAGCAAAACATGTTGGGTTGTTTACTACAAATTTTATATCGATGAAAAGATTCATGTCTTCCGATATTCTCACAGTGTCATGACCAACACAGCCTACAGATGGGTCTGTCCCAGTCAATATAAAAACACCTGGTCCATTAATAGTTAATATTTCGGTTGTTGAAGCTTGTCCACCATCTATATTTGTCCATTGATAATCAAGGGCTGGATCAAGAAGCGTTGTTATATCTATGTCTCTTTCAGGATCGTTACATCTCCAGATGAAGTCTAAATTTAGATTGAGAGTAGGATCATAAGAATTGTCAATAACTGTGAATGATTGAGTAGCTGTACACCCATTGCTTGCAGTTACAGTAAGCGTATAATTTCCTGAAGACTGCAAGTTGAGAATCTGATCAGTCCATGTTTCTGTGCCTGATGCCCAAAGAACGGACACGATAGTACTACTTGATGAGTATTGTGCTACTGGAATATTTTCACTACAGTCGAAATCATCGGGCATGATTGTAAATTGAGGCATTGCGAAATCCGCCAAAACCTCTGTGTCTTCTAATATATTGCAGCCATTTGTAGTAGTAATGGAGGCAGTATAGATTCCTCCTTCAGTCACAGTAGGAGATTGATCGGCAGTTAAAAAACCACTAGGTCCAGTCCATGAGACGGATGCAATATTATCTGTCGAAGTGAGCTGGATGATGTCTGTAGCATTATTACAGTCCAATGATGGAGGAGTTAAAACCACGGTTGGTATCTGATCGTCGACTGTAACAGTATTAGATATGGTTTGGAAACACCCGGTGGCGTTCAGTGGCACAGCATGAAATGTAAATGTACCACCACTGGTAGCAACATAACTTTCGGCTTTGGATACGGTATCACCTACTTCATTGAGCCAAAATATATGAATTGAATCAGGATAATTGGTTGGGTATTCGGCAGTCATCATTGCATCTTCATTGATACAATCGATTAGCGTTTCTGCTATTGTAAGGTTAACACTTAGGTCAAGTTCTACTAATTGTATTTGAATAAAAGTATCGCAACCATTTAATGAGAAATTGAAAAGATTAGGAGTACAGAATTCCATGTTGTTGAATTCGAAGCAATCATTTGGGCAGATATAGTGTGTGTCAATTGGCAGGTCAACTCTAGTCAAGACACTTATTTCTTGAACAGTTATAGTACAGTTATCTCTATCGAGACATGTTACAATTGTATCACTATTATAAGTTTGACCACAAAAATCAACGGTTAATGTTGAAGTCGGGCATAACTCTATCAGTGGCAGAGTATCCAAAGTACTTTGTCCGATGGTTACTGTATATACTACATCATCAGTGCACTCGCACATAGCTCTGCAAGTAGCGTATAATGGGTTGATACTCATAAGAGGCTTAATCGTATATGTGCCAGGAACATTCCAAGTGACTTCCAAAGAAGCACGAATGTCTAAGCTGTCATAATACATTGGAGTGGAAAGTACTGTAAAACCAATGTTTGGTGTTATTTCCCAATCGATATATATGATACTATCCAATAAAGCATTGGCTATAAATGGATTACAGCCAGTAAGGTCTTCAAGAATTTGACTAGATGGTTCAAAAATATAGGTCTCGTCAAACCCCGTACAGCCAAGATTATCAAAAAGTAGATTGGCAACGCCACAATCTTGTTGGCATTCTACATCTACTGGAATATTTTCTATACAAACACCGCTTATTACATTTATAGTAAAATCACAGACGGCATTATTATATCCATCAACATAGAGATAATAGATGTTTCCAGGTATTATTACAATAGTTGAATCTGGTTGTAAATCAATACTGCCGGTAGCTCCTTCTACGGTATTACAGGCTATTTGTAAGTCATCACCAAGTTGCATGTTGAGATTACAATCCATGTATAAACCAGCGGAAACTCCAGGTCCTGAAATATCGAAAGTACAATTATCGAAAGTAATATTTATTTGAATAATTGTATCGTCGGCAATAAAAGAAAACCATTGGGTGTTTTCTGCGGTACCACTATTTCCACAAATTGGAAATGGTTGTGGCAAAGGAGATAATGCTTGGAGTAAAGATCCACTATACCCATCAAGATCAGATCCACAGAGATACTGTGCCTCATCACATAAAAATCCATAGTTAGCTGGGACAGGAAATATATCCTGCCCACTCATCTCTTGTGTAAGAGACGCTAAAACTATGATTACAAATAAAAGGTATTTCTTCACTAAAGTATTTTATTAAAACCAAACCGCCTGCAAAATTAGAAAATTCAATTTCGATAACGCATAAATAGACTGACATATTGGATAAAATGATGCAATAAAGCTCATATATATTATTAGTGGATATGTAAGTGCTTGGTAATTGTGTTTTGGGGCTAAATACAGAATTTAGAATGGAGCTATGAGCTGCAGCCTAAGTTGAAATATATCTCATTGCTTATATAAAGCAAACATTTTAACTCATACTTGAAAGTGTAAAAGCCATTTTATAATTAGGAGCGGCGATTAGTATTACTGATATATTTTTAATTTAAAACCCTCCCCACAGGATACCTCATAAAAGTGGGTTCATAATGAGGAGACCTCTCGTATACAAAATTCAACTGAGCATAAGCACTCTTTGCAAATTCTGGATCTGATG
>JBLHWH010000083.1:0-27183 GCA_047628935.1 Halioglobus sp.
TTGGTGATTTTTGTTATCGTGTTTTTAATTTCCAGCAATAATATTTTACTTTCTGGACTAAGCAATTCTATCCCTCCTTCCTTTTCTAAAATTTTAATTTCCGCATCCAAAGATCCTGTGTCTAGTTTATCTTTAGCATAAGAAGATATTCTACTGTCAATAATATCAATGAGTTCCTGAGAAACCTTAGCTATTTCTATTAGTTCAGTCTCTTCTTGATTTATAACAGTAACTAATAAGTCATATAATTTTATAATCAATTCATGTATTAAAATATTTCGTCCACCCTTTTTCAATGACCTTAACCACGCTCTTCTTTTTTTTTGTTTTTCAATTGAAGTAGATAGTATAAACTCAATGTTAGCTTGAATAATCCTTTTGACAGAAACAATATCCTCTAATCTTTCTTTTTGTTTTTCGCTAAACCTACTATCTAGCAGGGCCCTTTCTGTATTTTCAATACTTCTTAAGAGGTATTTATTTATTTTTTCTTTCATTTTTTACTTTATAAAATCTAAAATGATTTTTATTCCAGGATATTCATCTCCATTGCTATGCTTAATTATATAATCAGGATCAATATCAATTACTTTATGGAAAGAATTCGATTTCAATAGTGCCTCAGCCTCATGCTGCAAACAAGCTATGTCGCATAATTCATGAGCCTCAACATTCCTAAATTCAATTATTACATTGCTTCCCCTATCAATAGTCCAATCATCCGCAACTTGCTTTAACACAGAACTTGATTTAAATTCTTTTAAGTTAATAGGATCTCCTATTTTCCACTTCAGAGCACGAATAGCTTCATCTCCATAAATTCCACGCCATGTTATAGATTCTGAATATGGTGTTATTTTTAATAAACCACCATTTATAAGTTGCTCAAAAGCTTTATGAAAACCTCCAGCACTTTCATTAAAAAGTGATGAATTTAATGCTGCATATGCAGGAGGAGTATCCCCAGAATAATGCCTTATTGCTCCTAACTCTTCAATGGGTATTGAAGGGTAATTTTCAAAAATGCCTAAGTCAATTATTTCCTGACGAGATGCTAAAGCATCAGCATTGCTGTAGAATCTTAATGCGCTAACGTTAGTTTTATAACCATCGCTAAGTACATCTGAATAAAGATTGATCCAGCTTTTACTAAGCTCATTCAAGTGATTACCTATCTTCCCACTTGCATTTGCAGTTTTCACAATATCTTTTAATAAATCAGCTCCATTATTACTAGTAGCCTTTATCGCAGTTACCAATTCTTCATTTAAAAGAAAAAAACCATCTCCTGGGAATCCAAGAGCAATATCATCCAATATACCAGCTGGTATTGGGTTTATAGGTCCTCCATATTTTAATCCCAACTCGAACCTTAAGTCCTTTTTAACACTGATAAAAAAGTCATCAAGTGCTTTTGTTACAGTAGTAGTGCCATCACGTAATAATTTATGACCATGTTTTGTATCAAGAGCTTGTCGAACTCCATTCGTTGATTGATTAAACCACTCTTCCTCTAATGCTCTCATTTTAGCATAATGCCCTGAGGTCACTCTTCCAGTAACAGAAAAAAGTGAAGCTTCGAATGAGATTGCCTTCCATTTTTTACACCAATCGTCATGATCTGAGTCTAGTCCTTCGCAGATAGGCTCTATAGAGGTCAACAAATCAAGGGATGCTACCGTAAGATCAGCCCCCGCAAAAGCTCCTCTCAATGTGGCTAACTCACCAGCTCCGTATAAAAAAGCTACATCTGCCGCAGCAACTATCGCACCTATAATATATGCTGAAGTCACTAAAGTTTGTCTATTAACTTTTTGAGATATATTTTCAACCGCATAAGGAACAAATACTCCAGGAATAATACCAAAAGAACTTAGCTGAAACCCACCACTAGTGGGAAGATTAAAATTTGGATTATCTATAATTGTACCATAAGGCTGATAATAATTAAAATTATCATGAATTTCATAAGGATATATAAGTTCACCTGTTAAATTGGGAAAGTATCTATTACTGAATTTAAGTACATCAACAAAGTTATTATAAGCATAGTCTACTCTAACATCTAGGCCATTAAATTCTCCCGTAAAGAGAGTCGATCCATACCCTGCATACAAATCAAGATATTCTTTACTCTTAGCTGTTTCCTTAGTATTAAAAGTTTTTTCAAGTTCTAGAGTATAAAACAGATGGGTCATAGCCTCAAACAAAGGATCATTGTATCCAAAAACTTCTTGAATATTATCAATTAATAAGGGATCATTTTCTACCTCATCAAGTAGACACTTTTTGACCTTAATTGCAACGTCTTTAGAATTTGTTTTTATAAGTTCAGCAAGTGCCAATGCTCTAACATCATCACTTGATGGATTACCATCTTCAATTTCAGGAGGATATATGGTTTCATAGATCAATTGACACAAAATATCATCTCCTAAGAGGCAAGGTGGAATGCTTTCTAATACCTCATAATTACCATTCAGATATATTTCTTCGGCAATAGCATCATTAATATCAAAAAATGGATCCTCTTGCTCTTCATCATCTGTAGAAGTAAGCGCAGTAAGTATATTGTGAAAATTATCTTTGACATTATCCTCAATATAGATGTAAAGATATTCTGTTGTGGTTGGATCACACTCTTCATATAGAAATTTATACATCCAAATATCTCCATTTATAGATTCATATTCTATCAGTGGTATTAGCTTTGGGTTTAATGGTATTTCAGTTAGTTGAGTAGGATTAATATCACTAGGGTCTGGCAAAATTATAGCTCTTCCATTAAGTAAATTTGCTATTTTTACCGTTTCAAAAAGACCATTTGATGGGTCACTAAGAAACACAGGTGGTAAAAATTCTATATTTGATGCTACAATTGAGGTCATTCCGTTTGGCAATAAATAATCAAGATTCATTAATGATTCTTCATTTTTCAAACCACATATAAGGTCGAAAACAACGTCTTTTACAATTTCAGGTTTTTCATTCAATGCAATTAAAGAATTTGCACTAGCCTTTATTGTATTGATATAAAACACTTGCAACTTTCCTCTAGCTTCATCCTCTACTGTAAGGACTTTGACATATCCATCATCTTCATTTCCAAGTGCAAGAAATGCGTCCATATCGAAACCTACAAATGCGTCCATATCGAAACCTACTTCTGTACATTCATATTGCTGCAAGTACCCCATTGCTTCATAAGCACAGTTTTTACAACCTTCCTTTACGATATCATTTAATACTTGTTCAAGAGATAATGGTGATCCTGTAATATTTGGTAAGAGGATATAATCGATTCCAGCGGGATTCATAACATCACAGCTTGATCTAGAATCGCTTGTTTCTGACTTAAGAGAGGACCCCTCCAAATCAAATTCTAAAAGACCAAAACCTTGACCCGCCATTAGACTTGCTATCTCTTCAAGATCTTTATTACTTAATCCTTCATTTCTAACTAAAACCTCAATTTTATCTACATACTCGCATTGTGTAGTACTAGTTACAGTTACACCATATGTACCACCTCCATTGACACTAATATTGTCTACCATAGTCTCTCCAGTCGACCATGCTATATCATATCCTACTGGTGGACTGGGCTCTAAGGTGATTGTCTTTTGACTCCCATAACAAAGAATCAAGTCATGCGGCGATATCTTGTAATCTTCATTATTAGCTCCTCTTATGACAATACTTCCTTTTCTATCACAATCGAAAATCTTTACGAAGTATATTCCTTCGTGGGTAATAGTCACCTTGGAAGGGTCATCTGTTGCTATAGGAACTCCAAATTCATCAGTCCATACGGCTTCTTCAGCTAGCAAAGGATCAATGCTCAAAACCACTTTTGACATACTATTACAATACACATCAGATGATGAAGTTATTTCTACCGTTTCCCCTGATAAGTCAGGTATTAAATACTCTTCATATAACGAACATCCGTCTTTCGTTACCCTCACTTCAACCAGACCTGTGGATACAGTTTCAAACGTAGGCTCTCCCCCAAATCTTTTTCCATCAATTCTCCACGAATATTCATCATAAATATCTTCTACAGAAAAAGTAACTTTAGAATTCATACATGGAATTTCATTATCTACGACCAACTCTATTTCGGGAACTTTGGACTTGCCTATACAATTGCAAGTATCATCATATTTATCATTCTCTGTACACTCATCAGTATCATCACAGGTATCTCCCGGATTGATAATATCTATTGTAATTTCAATCTCATATACAATATTTCCATCTCTATCTGAGAACTTTAAGATTACAGGGTAATCATCGTACTCGGGCGTTACTTTTGGTATTTCAGAAACATCAGCCAGTGTAACAGCTTCATTATTTCCAGGTTTGAAATAAATACAATCAGATTCAATGTTGTCACAAATCAAACTTTGAATGTCAACTTCAGTGGTTCCACAGGTTTGCACTGTGATTGCATTTTCTAATTCAATACTTACTTCGCATTGTGCTGTCCTACCTAATTGATCTGTAATTGTTATTATATTAAGACCACACTCTAGGCCATATGCCGTTGCTGCATTTACTTCAATTCCGAATTCTTCATAATTATCCGTTTTCAAAGTATATGGACCTGAATAATCCGAATCTGTGTTCACATCAAAATTTCGAGAGTCAATTTCTATTGATATAGCGTTCGAACTTATTAATTCGCAATTAATCCTTAGATGAGATTGACTATATAATTGCTCTATCATCAGCTGATTCGCAGCGTTGTTTCCTACACCAAGAGTTTTAGGCAAGACTGTGTAGTCATTCAAATCCCCACTATGCAGTGAATAGTTATTCGTCCCTTTTTGGTCTACTTTATTAAAGTAAACTTCATTAATCCTTGTTTGGATTTTATTTTTAGAAGAATTGAAAGAAATAAAATCACTAATAGTTAGGTCGTCATTATTGTTTAATATGCCTCCATTATAAGATGAGTTCTGCTGGTTAGGAACACCATCCCATTTTTCAATACATTTATCATTTATTTCAAATAATAAGACATCTTTATTTACATTGGAAACATCTGTTTTAATACCATGAATTATTATTATATCTCCTGGTTTAACATCTTTAACACATTCCGGTTTTATTGCTAAAAAACCAGATTTAAAATCAGACCCTACATTTGAATCATCAATTATTATTTTAGGCTTTTGGTCATTAACATTGTTGGGAATATCATTAGATTTAATAACAACTAATTCAATATAAATATCATCAATTGATGCATTAGTGATATTTACCTCATTGATCAGAAGAGAAGGCAATTTTGCATTTAAATCCTGACTAAATATGTTTTGTGAACACATCACAAATAGGCCTAAGCAGTAGAAAATTATTTTTGTTTGGTTCATAGTAAAGTAATTTGATTCAGTATAAATCTAAAACCTTGTGATAAATTGGTGTAATTATCTTCTAAGAATTGGGTATAATTATTTGTCAAACTTATGTGAAATAAATCAGAAACACTAATTAAGGCAAATTATGAAATGTCAGAATCTCAACATCATAAAGAATATAATAAAATCACAACTGCTTTTAAAAACGCTTAATTACTCTTCCAAAAATAAGGCGTCAAAATAATCAACACCGTAAACACCTCTAACCTACCCACTATCATAAGAAAAGAAAGAAAGATCTTACCAACAGCTGGAATGTGAGCGAAATTATCAACTGGCCCCACACTACCTATTGCAGGCCCCACATTACTAATACATGTTGCAGTAGAACCGATTGCTGTTAAAAATGGCGTAGGGTCATGCTCCATGATCACTGTCATAATCAATGAACCAAACACAAACAAAAAAAGATAGAATAGTAAAAACACTAAGATGTGTGTGATGACTCTTCCTTGGATAGTTTTCCCGTCGATTTTGAGCCTTACGAATGCTGCAGGGTGTAAAGTCCTTTTAAATTCTAATAATGAATTTTTTAGAAATACAAGGTGTCTGATCATCTTGATACCACCACTTGTAGATCCACCACATGCTCCTACAAAAAGGAGTATAAAAAACAACATTGTCAATCCATGATGCCATGATGTATAATCCGCTATTACATAACCTGTCGTAGTAATTATAGAAACCAATTGAAAAGCAGATTCACGAATCAATTGTTCCATCGGGAGCTCTGAAATAAAGCTTCTGGCACCGCTAACAAAAACAATAAGCATCAACACTATTGTAATATAAAATCTAAACTCATCACTCTTCCATGCTTTAGTGAATCGGCCTTTAAATAATAAATAAATGATCGTATAGTTTAAACCTCCAACGAACATAAAAATCAATATAGGATACTGAACCCATAAGCTAGCAAAGTGTGCTATACTATCATTCTTAGTAGAGAATCCACCTGTTGACATTGTAGTCATTGCATGATTAATACTGTCAAAGAAATTCATGTCGCCGAAAAAATATAGGATAAAACAAAGAAAAGCTGTCAATCCTACATAAATAAGCCATAACCGCTTTGCTACTTCCTTGATACGAGGATGAATCTTATCTGACTGAGGACCAGGAGATTCAGCTACAAACAGCTCTACCCCACCAATTCCAAGAAGTGGAAATATAGCAATTGTAAATACAATAATTCCCATTCCTCCTATCCATTGGGTAAGACTCCTCCAAAAGAGCGTCCCGAAAGAAAGACTCTCGATATCATTGAATATAGTAGCTCCAGTAGTGGTAAATCCTGATGTACTTTCAAATACAGCTTCACTTATCGATATACCATGATGAATAAGATATGGAAGAGACCCAGCTGCACACATGGCTATCCACCCCAATCCAACAATAAGATACCCCTCTCGCTTACGAATAGATTTATCTTTAGGCCTGATCAAGGCCAATACTCCGCCTATACCTACTGTAATCAGACTTGAAATGAAGAAACATCCAACATCATCTCCCTTACTTAGATAAGAAACAAGTGCAGGAAGCAACATAAATAGCCCCACTATAATAGTTATAAATCCGATAACATTGATTACTACTCGACTATTAATCATGGATCTAATTGAATATTGATTCTACTATTTTCACAGATGTAGGTCTTACAAATATTATCACCTTATCTTCTTTACTAAGTACAAAACCACCTCTGGGGATCAAGCCTTTATCATCTCTAATCACTCCTGCCACAATTGCTTCCTTGGGCAATCCAATATCACTTATTTGTTTCCCGATTACAGAGTCATCTTCTCCAATCTCAAATTCTATTACCTCTGCATCTACACCATGGAAAGAAGCTATCGCCTCAACCCTTCCTCGACGTACAAATCGAAATATATTATTCGCCGCAAGTAACTTCTTATTGATGATCGTATCTACCCCAATATTCTGTGAAATGTGTGTATACGCAGAATTATCTACCAATGCTATCGTTTTGATATCACCAGTTTTCTCTGCCATCAAACAAGAAATAATATTCGTCTCAGAGTTGGGAGTGAGTGCTACAAATGCATCCATTGATTCTAAGCCGTACTCTAGTAAAAATTCAGTATTATTAGGATCTCCTTGAAGTATCAAAGTATTATTCAATTCCTCATGACACCTTTTGCATTCTGCTTTATTTTTTATAATTAAGGAAACATTGTATTCCTTCTCTAGCAGCTTCGCCGTTCGCCTCGCCAATGGTCCGTTCCCAATAATCATTATTTTTTTGACCTTCTTCATTGTCTTACCTACGAAATGATTGACCCTATCAAAATCTTTGATGTCTGTAGAAAGGTACAAGTGATCTTGTGGTTCTATGATCATATCCAAACTCGGTATGATCGTCTTAGAACCACGAAGTAAGACTATCACTCTCATATGGTGATCCGTTGCTTCTTCAGAAAGTTGACGAAGTGATTTACCTATAAGATTAGAATCCTCATCCGCAGTAAATCCAATGATCGATATTTTTCCTTCTTCAAATTCAAAAACGTCGGTTACTGAAGCTCTACTTATCAATCTTTTGATCTCCTGTACAGCAAGTAGACTAGGACTGAATAGGTTATCAACTCCAGAATCTTTGAAATTCTTTCGTTGTACTTTATGAAAGTATTCTGGATTAGCAACCCTTGCTATTGTCTTTTTAGCTCCCAGTTTTTTTGCAAGAATACAAGCAAGTAGGTTAGCTGATTCGTAAGTAGAAACGGCTATAAATAGGTCCGCATTTTCTACTTTACCATTCATCAGTGTTTCTATAGATGTAATCTCACCCTTGATCGTAGACACATCGAGGTGGGTAGCCGAATACTCCAAGACCGCATCATCGTGATCTATAAGAGTAATATTATGTTCCTCGGTGGCCATCAATTTGGCTAAATGAAAACCGACATCACCGGCACCTCCTATTAGTATGTTCATTTCTATATTTTATCAGGATATTGGGGATTCCTGTTTAGAAGTGCAAAATTATGTCATTTTTTTGGGTGATGTGGTAAATGTTGTGATTAGTTTTACTTAAAGATTCGTTTTCTTTCAAATCAGCCCAACCAAGTCCTAAATTCAGGGGATCGACTTGAACTTGTATACAAGGAATTTTCTATCCCAATCATGCTAATACAAAGCTTATTTTTGAAGTGAGTTTCAAATTTCTGGATGTATTCTACATTGATGATTTCACTTCTATTAATCTGAAAAAACTTTGTAGGATCTAGAAGCTTCGTTATGTTCAATACACTTTGATTGATTGCATGCTTGTTTCTATCAACATCATAGGCTAATAAAAAGTCTCCTTGTGATTGGAAATAAACTATATCATCAACCGATAATAAATAGACCCCATTTGATTTCTTGATTGTGAATCAAGTTTGAGCTTATCAAATATAATCTTAGGATCAATACTGTCTCGCTTATCAAAAAGAATCTGATATTTTTTCCAAGCGTCTAAAAACTGTTCTTCGTTATATGGCTTAAGCAGGTAGGCGATACCATTTGTTTCAAATGCCTTCATTACAAACTGATCATAGGCAGTACAAAAAATAATTGGACAAGTTATTTGGACTTTCTCATAAACTGAGAAAACGTTTCCATCCAACAGTTCGATATCAGAAAATATCATATCAAAACTATGCGGATTACTCAATAATTCATAGACTTCAGTAACACTCCTTACCCAAGAAATAGAGACATCTTGATGGATATATTTTTGTATATATCCTTTTAGTTTCTCACCTGCAATTTGTTCGTCTTCTATTATTAAAATATTCATCTTAAGCGTTCAATAAGTTAATAAATGGAAGCTCAATTATGTATTCAGCGATAGAGTCCTCGACCTTTATCTTCTTATCACTCAATAATTTATATCTAGCTTTTAAGTTTCTGATGCCTATCCCATTGTTAACATTAGGATTAGACTTGAGTCTCTTTTCGTTCTTAATACTTACTTTATCTTGATCAATTGTTATTTGTGTTTCTAATGGATTATTCACGTTTCCTATGTTATGCTTTACAACATTTTCTAAGACCAATTGTAGAGAAGCAGGAGGCAATAATATTGAATCTTTATTATCCATATTATCTAAAATTGTAAATTTATATGACGCCCCATATCTTTGTTTCAACAGATAGATGTAATTATTAGCAAATTCTAATTCTTCCGAAAGTGTCACTACATCATTGTCTTTCGAATTGATTAAATATCTGTACAGTTGCGCTAATTTATTAACATACTTTTTTGCTTCCACAGGATTAGAACCTATCAACTCATCTAATGAATTCAAGTTATTAAACAGAAAATGAGGATTCACTTGAGACTGAAGAGCTTTGAGTTCGTTTGTCTTTGTTTCAGCTTCTAGTTTCAATAGATTTTGTTGTCCTTCGAAATACTTTTTTGCCAACAATATTCCTCCAAGTATTCCTAACGATTGACCATCACTGGTAATCTCATCTCCTAGATATTCAACGATGGAATCTGGCACCCACCATCCCCAAATGATAGTCGTACCGCACCAATAGAGAAAGGATTCTACAAGTAATGCACCTAAAAGTCCAAGGAAAAAATGAATATATTTTCTTCGAGATAGATATTTTGGAGCAAGCCAAAAAACCAAAACAATACTATTTGCTGTAATCAAAATCAAGTCTAAAAATAATGATGACAAGCTCTGACTAACGCCCATATGAGAGATATAATCAGATATAATGATAGGCGTAGCTAATATCCAAAAACCGATAATAACCCACCAATCACTTTTGCTTATACCTTTTAGAATATTCATGATTTTATTATTGAAGTACAAGATATAAATTACTTATCATCCGAAGCTCTTCTAATGACTGATGATGCTCCACCTTCTCTTTTTTGTTTTTTCTTCAAATGTTGATTTCCAAACTTGTAGCTTATTCTTGCTTCTACAACATTTACTTCCCATGTGGATTGCATGGTTGCCTGCATATTCGCATAGTTAAGGTTTCCGTTCCAGTATCTAGATATTGGATCCGACCAACTAAGATTTACACTCAATTTATCTTCCAAAAACTTTTTCTGAACACCGAGTTCTGTTCCAAATAACTGACCATAGTCTATGATTCCATCCTGACCACCTGATTGGTGCCATCCTGAAGCTTCAAGAGTTACATCCCAAGGAAGATTGAAATTCATCTGGATAAATGAAGTAAAAGCCAACTTGCTTCTATCAAATCGTTCACCGAGATAATCAGAATCATAGGATGCATAATTTGCTATAGTCCCGATATATCCTGAAAAAGGGAGAAACATATCAAATGGTAAGACAATCATTCCAGAATAATTATTCAATCGATCAAGGTTTACTGTTTGAGCTGAAGCTTGTCCAGTTGCATCATTTTGCTCAGTTACATACACCATTACATCTCTAGTATCTTTATATTCTAGATTAAAAAACGGCTGTCCTTCATAAGTCAAAGTGAATTTACCACTGTGTGTAAGCTCTGGTCTTAGCATTGTATTTCCTTTTTCAGAGGTCAATGGATCCAATGCCAACACAAATGGATTCAATGTAGTATAGCTTGGTCGATTTATTCTATAACTATAAGCAAGAGCCGCCGATATAGGCCCTGCAACTTTTCTTGAGATACTTGCACTTGGAAATATTTGACTGATACCTCTTGCTGTTGTCGAATCTAGTGTAATAGAATATCCAGTAGACTTACTATCTTCATATCTCAAGCCTGCAGTCATGTTCCAATCACCGAATGACATATTTAGCTTTGCATATACCGCCGCAATCGTCTCATCGAATAAGTAATGATTGCTCTCATTTGTATTTTCATTCCATATACTTTCCTTGAAGAATTCACTCTTAAAGTTATTGTCGATAGATGCATCAGTATACTTACCTCCAGTTTTCAATTCTATCGCTCTAGATAGAGGAAGTGTATAATCGATCTTTCCTACCCAAAAATTGGTCTTACCTGGCTGATTATACCTTGTATCTAGGAAATTATTTGATCTAGCACTCATTTCTTCGCTAGTGATTATATTCGTCTTATTATTATCGAATCTCGATACATTAGCATCAAATTCTAACTTTTGCCCCATCGTATCCAGTTTGACGGTATAGTAAGCATCTGCCGAAATGAATTCCCATGATCTATCCACATCATTTCTTGTTGTGTAATTCCTTACATCTTCATCTATTGGCGATAATATGTTCGATAAGTTAGTTTGTGTCCTATCACCGTTTGATTTTGTGCGTTTTACACTAATTCCTATTTCTTGATTATCTGTAATATAGTAATCAATACCTGCATTTACTCTTAATGTTTTAGGGTCATAAGGTGTCAAGTTCTCCGAAGCATAATGCGTATCTCCGATCACTCTATCTAGAAAAAATCGCTCATTATTCTTATTGTTACTATACCCCACTCCACCATATAGATTAAGCAACCCTTGGCGATAACTAAGATTTACACCTCCACTTTTTTTCCATGTTTCTCCTTTTCCACCTCCTATAAAGACAGATCCATTAATACCGTACATTCTATTATTTTTTAATACGATATTGATAATCGGTCCGGTTCCTGCTGCTTCATATTCCGCTCCAGGCTGTGTGATGACTTCTATCTTTTCTATATTATCACTAGGCATTTCTCTTAATAGCGATTCCATATCAAGATACTGAGTACTCCTACCATTGATATAAATTGTAGGATTAGAGTTCCCTGGCATTCTGAGCTTACCATTTACTACAATCATCCCTGGCACTTTTTTCATTACATCAAGTAGACTACCACTTACAGATGTTAGGCTCCTAGCTACATTGATGACCAACTTATCAGCTCTTTGTTCCATCAACGGTACTTTGGCAGTAATCTCTACTGTACCAAATATATTAGTCTTCTCAATCATCACCATATCTAATTCAATAGTTTCATCTTTCAATTCAAATGATTCGGATTTCAAATCTTCATACGAAAGCATGAGCCCTGCCAGAAAGTAATTCCCATTTTCTAAATTATCAAATGCATACTTTCCATCTATGTTTGTAGATCGTACGGTTACAATATTGCTATCAGGAAGCGCCTGTAGTACTACATTGACAAATCCTAAAGGACTATTTGCATCTGAGACTTTCCCCTTTATACTAGACTGAGCATTTGTGTTGATAATAATCCCAAGACATAAAATTGTTATGAATAGTAGATTTTTCATAGTTGTATCTTTTTTGGCAGTCTCAATAATTGTCTTCAAAAGACAATGAATCAAAACATAAGGTTGCTTCATTTTTAAATTCTAAGGCAAACATAGGTTCTACAACTACTATCAAAATGTAATAATCTATGAACAAGGCCAATTCATCTTTGAATTGGGTGATATCGAATATGGATGAAATCCTATGATATCAAGGTATTTATAGTCTCGTGTCAAACCCAATTATTACTTACAAAAATCCACCAATTCAAATTTCACTTATTATAATTCATAATATTATATTTGTAATTTTATGATCATGCAGTAAAATATGAATAGAATACTACTCGTGTTAGCTTTCGTTTTTTGTTCTAATTTCATTTTCAGTCAGACTTGTGATCTGGGACTAGAAGACTTCACTGGTAGCTCTTCAGCCAATCCGCCACAAGATTGGATGATAAGCAGTGGTGTATTTATCGGACAATCGTTTCCTATCGATGCTATGCAAGACCCAGCAACTAGTCTTAATCTTGTTGGTGAAAACGTAATCTCTGAATCATATGAATGCCTATCTGAAATATGTTTTGATTGGCATTCATCTAATGTCAACTCTGTGCATCAAGTCGAGATATCATATGCACAAGGTGAGGTCGACGGCAATACAGTTTGGAATTCTCTAGATATTATAGCTACTCCAGGATCTGGAAACACTCCTAATTCATATCAAAATGTATGTTACACTATTCCAACAAATGACCTTATTGCTCCATTTGACGTAAGGATAAAATGGAACATGATCCAGAGAACTAATGGTACATTCTATATAGAAAACGTATGTGCAGAGTCTGGCTTCTGTAATGTAGATGCTACTGAATTCTCATTCAAAAGCCTACAAAGTGGATGCAAAGAAATCGACGCTCCAATCTCAGTTACTGTCTGCGCTACTGATGCTGGAGGTACAGTAGATCAAACATATACTGATAATATTACTTTAGCAAAAATAACTGGAAGTGGTAATATTTCTGGCACACTATCTGGCACAGCTTCAAATGGATGCTTTTCTACTATGTTGGTATTTGATAATGAGGATGTATTCACTCTTTCCGCTTCTTCCTCTGCCAATTCGTTTATTGGAGTATCACAAAACATTAACATCATCCAGGAATGTCCAAATGATGATACGCTGAGAGTAATGTCTTACAACTTGCTCAACTTCCCCGAGGGAAGAGACGATTGTGGAGCAAGTAATACCATAGTACCTAATAGATGGGATAGCTTAGCTAATATAAACACCTACTTGAATCCAGACATATTACTAGTCTGCGAACTACAAAATTCTGCAGGGGCGGATTCCATACTCTCACGCTCATTAAACATCAATGGAGAAACAAAGTATATGGCAGCCAACTTTATCCCAAATCAATCTTCATCCAATACTGATCTGAATAATATGTTTTATTACAACGCCGAAAAAGTAATATTATACAGTCAAGAAGAAATACAGACCGCCAATAGAGATTTCAATAAGTATACTGTGTATGCGAACGACTCGGAACTTGCCGTAAATCTTGATACTATCTTTATTGATTTTTACATGGTACACCTCAAAGCCGGAAATACTGCCTCTGACAGATTAAAAAGAGCAACAGCTTGTCAGATTCTAAGAGACTACCTGGACGCTAGACCAAGCAGGAATAATGTAATTGCTGGAGATTTAAACTTATACACTGATACAGAAGATGCTTATCAAATATTGACATCAGGTATATACCCGTTTCATGACCCAGCTGACCAAGAAGGAAACTGGAATAATAATCAAGCATATGCAGATGTTTTGACTCAGTCTACAAGAGCGACTGATGATCCACCATATGATTGTGGTGCCACAGGAGGAATAGATAGTAGATTTGATTTTGTTATGACATCAGAAACTATAAAAGACAGTTTAGAAAATGTAAATGTGATTGCAGGGTCTTATAATACGGTTGGAAATAATGGTAGCACTTACAATCAAGCGATTAATACTCCTTCTAACACATCAGGTGTGCCGCCATCAGTACTCAACTCACTGTACTACATGTCAGATCACATTCCTGTAACTTTGGACTTAAAAGTAACGTATCCCGAAATGCCAATCGATTCCTGCATATATGTATATACAAATGCGGATAGTGGAGATGGTTCTTTGCGTTCAGCTATAGGCTGTTCGGTAGATGGCTCAGTAATTACTTTCAGTCCTAACTTGAATAACATGACCATTACCATAACATCTGATTCCATGCAAATAGATAAAGATATTAATATAAGAGCAAAAACGACAGCCAACATTACAGTTACTTCTGTTATACCACAATCACCCAGTATAGTATCTTTATTTAAAATAAATGCAGGTAAATCGGTAAAGATGGAGGGTTTCCAAATCGACGGAGCATTCGGTCCTGATGGATCTGCAATCTGTAATGAGGGAGACCTTACATTGGATGACATGATAATTACAAACGGCGGGCGAATAGGCCTAAACTCAGTAATACAGAATAAGCCAGGAGCTATATTAAAAATGCGTGGAGATAGTCGTGTAGAATAGCGAAACAGAAAGATCCAATTCTGTACCTTTGCGAAAAATCAGTATATGAAGATCTTTTATAACGTTACAGTCATTATCGATGATTCAATAATGGAAGAATGGAAATCTTGGATGATCAATACCCACATCCCAGATGTAATGGCTACAGGTGCATTTGAGTCGTATCAATTGACAAAAGTAATTACTGAAGGCAGTGAAGGAGGAACTACATTTGCCATTCAATATCTATCGCCAAGTAACGAAGAATACGAACGATACCAAATGCAGCACGCACCAAAACTACAAGACGAACATCAACAAAAATACAATGGTAAGTTCGGAGCATTCCGTACATTAATGGAAGTCATAAGTCACGGATAAGATCTTTAAATAAGAGTTAGTAATGGCGAAAAAATAAGTTGTTTATTTCAGACCAGAAATTTTGTTCATAATCAAGGCGCAAAAAGCGGAGTTATGCATTGCATAATGAGTATTTTTTTTGTACCGAAGGATAGGGATAGAAGATCAGCATCAAATGGATAAGTTATTTTTTCAACATTACTTAATATTTTTTTTACTTAAACTTAAGATTCGCAACCATTTGGCTTGTTTGCTTATTTATAAAGTGCGACTTTTGCAGGACCTTAACGCAAACGAACTATATATATATGGAATTTCAATTGACAGAAGAACAATTAGCAGTACGAAATGCAGCTAGAGATTTTGCCCAAAGAGAATGTCTACCGGGAGTAATCGAAAGAGATCGCGAAATGAAATTTGCCACTGAGCAAATCAAAATGATGGGCGAACTTGGATTTATGGGAATGATGGTATCTCCGAAATACGGGGGTGGTGGCATGGATAGTATAAGTTATACTCTTGCTATTGAGGAAATATCAAAAATTGACAACTCTTGTTCCGTATGTATGTCCGTAAATAATTCTCTCATTTGTTGGGGATTAGAAACTTATGGAAACGAAGCACAAAAGATGAAATATCTTACTAAGCTGGCTACAGGAGAGTGGATCGGTGCATTTTGCCTGTCAGAACCAGAAGCGGGGAGTGATGCTACGTCACAAAGGACAACTGCAATAGATATGGGCGATCACTATCTTCTAAATGGTACTAAAAACTGGATAACAAACGGAAGTAGCTCTAGTGTTCATTTTGTTATTGCTCAGACTGATGCAGATAAAAATCACAAAGGTATCAATGCATTAATCGTAGAAGCTGATTGGCCTGGAGTAGAGATAGGTGCAAAAGAAGACAAACTAGGAATCAGATCATCGGATACGCATACTATCATGTATAACGATGTAAAAGTGCCAAAAGAAAATAGAATAGGAGAAGACGGTTTCGGATTCAAGTTTGCTATGAAAGTACTTTCTGGTGGAAGAATCGGTATCGCAGCACAAGCTTTAGGAATAGCAGCAGGAGCATATGAACTTTCATTGAAATACTCTAAAGAAAGAGAAGCGTTCGGCAAACCTATCAGCCAACACCAAGCTATCGCATTCAAACTAGCTGACATGGCCACTGAGATCGAAGCAGCGAGACTATTAGTCCATAGAGCTGCGTGGCTTAAGGATAATGGTGGAAACTATGACTCTGCAAGTTGTATGGCTAAGTTATTTGCTTCAGATGCCGCAATGAAGCATACCGTAGAAGCAGTACAAGTACACGGAGGATATGGATTCGTAAAAGAGTATCACGTAGAAAGATTGATGAGAGATGCTAAGATCACTCAGATCTATGAAGGCACATCAGAAATCCAAAAATTGGTAATTAGTAGAAATATATTGAAAGGTGAATTGTACCCAGCGCTATTGAAGGCAAAAGTATAACCTTCATATAAATATAAATTGCATTTGAAATTTTCATTTTGCAAGAAGATGAATCCTCAAGTTGTAAAAGGCTTGAGGATTTTTATTTAACTTACTTCCATTCATAATTGATTATAATTTGAATTTATGATTGGATATATCTGCATTATAAATATACCGATATGCCCCAAATCAAAACTGGGTACTCGTTTAGAATTGAGCAGAACACAACAATTGAGAGTAAAGATTTCAAAAAGGTTTATCAAAATGAACTCAAGGATATAAGCGTCAGTAATAAAACCATCTACCTCTTTTCAATTAATTGCATTTTGCTAAATCGTCAGTAAAAAAGATCCTAAATTTTGACTACCCCACCGTAAGCGGATGGAGCATTCGCCAAAATTTTTCCAACCTAAAGGTCGGTATTCGGATCTTTTTTGTGATAAGGCGTTTTTATGCAAAAACATCTTTTTATGACTCCGACGCAAGCATCGGAGAATTTAAGTATTAAAACGAAACAAATATTGATGCCACTCATTTAAAACATGGATTTTATATATTTCGAGTAAGTAGTTTATAACTGGCAAGATGACAGAAAAACCATATATTAAATATTAAATTGAAATTTATAAGAACTACACATCCTAAAATAACATTATAATACTGTTTTAATAGGTGTATTTTTAATCTAGATTATTACTAAGACTTTATTTAATTATGAAAACCCTCCAAGTAGCAAAGTTTGCCAACATACCCATTAAGATTCATTGGTCGTTTGGGATATTTATATTGCTAATACTTGGATATGGACTATCTAATCAGATGATAGGATCTGACTTAATATGGTTCTTAGGTTTCATTGGGGCTATGTTTGTTTGCGTCATACTTCATGAATACGGACATGCTCTCAGCGCAAGAAGATATGGAGTCAAAACATTGGACATCATAATTTCTCCTATTGGCGGACTTGCTAGATTGGAACGGCTCCCCGAAAAACCGATTCAAGAACTTATCGTGGCTCTCGCTGGCCCCTTAGTTAATGTGGCGATTGGATTAATCTTATTTGCAATCCTTTATGCAATCAATCAAGATTTCTCTTTTTTGATCATAGATGAAAAGAATCCATTTGAAGGCGTTACTAACGCCAAAGGGTTTTTCGGACTTCTTATTTGGACCAATGCAATTCTCTTTATTTTTAATCTTATACCAGCCTTCCCGATGGATGGCGGCAGAGTACTCCGAGCACTCTTATCAATGCGGTTTGGAAGAGTACGAGGAACACAATGGGCAGCCCTTGTTGGAAGAATATTAGCAGTTGGGTTTATTATTTTCGCCGTATTGATAAAAGATTACACGCTTATATTCATTGGCATATTTGTATTTGTAATGGCCGGTGCAGAAAACAATCAAGTCGTTGTAGAAAGCATACTAGATAAAGCAATTGTTTCTGATATTATGAAATCCAAATTTTCAAGAATTCATATTTCTGAACCCATGCAAACTATGTTCGATCAATACATAAGAGGCGGTGAGAAAAACTATCTCATCTTTGACTCTATGAACAATCTTTCGGGTGTGATGCCTGAATTATTCTTAAGACAAGCTTACAAAGAAGGTATTCTCGACACTACGGTGGCAAATGAATACATGAGCAAAAAAACCTTAAAAGTGACCAAAGAAGTCTCGCTCAAAAATCTATTTGACAAAATGAATAAGGAAGGCATAGCCATCGCAGCAATAGAAGAAGAGGGGGAATTAATAGGAGTAGTGGATAGAAGTATGCTGCAGAATTACTTACAACTTCATATGGACAAGAAGTAAAAGCGTATATCACTGACCCAAGAATAAAAATGGCCCCCTAAAATAGGAAGCCATTCAAAATATATCTTAAGAAATTAGATCAATTACCAACCTAAATCTACTTTTACTTTTGCTAATAAATCTTCACCTTCCATTGCGAACAATAGTCCGTTTGTAGATGTATCGAATATCATAGTATACTCTCCAGACTTACCAAGGTTATCTATCGCTACTTTCACTTTATCCAATATAGGCTTATATAGTTCTTCTCTTTTCATCGCCAACTTTTGCTGAACCTCTTGTTCATATTTTTGGATAGCCTGTTGAGTAGCTTGTAGTGCACTTTCTCTTTGTTGGATTTGGATCTGATTCAATATCTCTTCTTTTCTATCCTTCATATAAGCATCGTACTCACTTTCGAATTTTTTTACCATAACTTCACCTTTTGTTATCAATGTATTTTGATATTCAGTGATTTTCAAATCCGCTTCTTTCACTAGAGGAGATTCAATTAGTAAGAGCTGAGAGTTTATATGCCCAAATTTCTGAGACCATGATGTAGCTACTATGAATAATGCCATCATCATTGTTATGATCGTCTTTTTAGAATTTTTCATTTTTCTGTTTTTGTGTAATAAGATCTGCATCAGCTGTATTCAGCCTCCGCTCTTTTCAATACGGTGTCGTCACATAAATCACAAAAGTAACAGAACCACTCCAGCTTTGGTAATTTTTAACGTAAGAATAAGAGAATCTTTGGTTCTACCCAGTAAAGTCGCTCAGTTTGAGCTCATGTAATCCCACCTTTTCTCACTCTTGAAAAATGTTAAATCATTTTTTTTGATAGGTTATACTATCTTAGCCACACTAAAATTCCAAATTCATGGCTGAAATAATAAAAAATGTAAAACAAACTATCAATGCTTGGGCACTTTTTGATTGGGCTAATTCGGCATATGCTTTGGTTATTTCGACGGCTATATTTCCTGTCTACTTCATTAAAAACACACCAGACCTTATAGAATTGGGTGGATATACTTTTACAAACACATCATTATACAGTTTCGCAGTAGCTTTTTCGTACATATTGATTGCTATACTTTCTCCGATATTATCTGGCATTGCTGACTATACAGGTAAACGGATGTTTTTTCTCAAGATGTTTACTTTTATGGGATCCCTTGCATGTATGGCCATGTGGTTTTTTAGTGGTGAATCACAAATTTGGCTTGGGACTTCCGCTTTTATTCTTGCTACGATAGGTTTTGCAGGAGGTATTGTATTTTACAATTCATATTTACCTCTTATCGTAACTGAAGATAGATACGACAAAGTAAGTGCCAAAGGATTTGCTGCAGGTTATATAGGAAGTGTAATCTTACTATTATTCATTCTTTCAATGGTCCTAAAACCAGACTGGTACGGCATCGTAGATGATAGAATGCCCGCACGTATTGGATTTGTTCTTGTTGGTGTTTGGTGGCTGGGCTTTGCTTTGATCACTTTCAAATATCTGCCTAAAGATCAAAAGACATTTAATGATAAGAACGTTTTAAAAAAAGGTTTTCTAGAGATTAAAAAAGTAGCTGGTGAATTGAGACATAAAACAGATGTTGGTAAGTTCTTAGCTGCATTCTTCTTTTATTCTGCTGGAGTACAAACAATTATATATTTAGCTACTCCATTCGCAGAAAAAATACTCAACTTCGAACCTAGTGAAATGATTATTATAGTAATCGTCCTTCAACTGGTAGGAATTGGTGGAGCTTATCTATTCGCTGGTGTTAGTGATCGTATAGGAAACAAAAAAGCCCTTATTATTATGGTAATAATCTGGCTTGTCATATGTGTAACAGCTCATTTTTGTGCAGATAAAACACTATTCTATTTTATTGCCGCTGCAGTAGGTCTGGTCATGGGTGGTATCCAATCTGTATCTAGGTCTACATATTCTAAAATGATCGATGATGATTCGCCTGATGTAACTTCATATTTTAGTTTTTATGACGTATTGTACAAAGTAGCAATTGTTGCAGGTACTATGGCATTTGGTATAGTTGACAATCTTACTGGAGATATGCGGTATAGCGTTTTGGCTCTTGCCGTCTTCTTTATTATTGGCTTAGTGATTTTATTTAAAACTGATTTTAATAAAGCTATGGTCAAGGTGGATGGTTTGGCAAAGTAAAACTTTTTTAGTCATTATACTTCTGATATAACTTACTAAGTACTATTGCAAATAATACACTCGGCAACAAATTCTCCAGATTGATTTCTCCCAGCTTCAATAAACTGATAGAAATTCCTACGATCAGAATACCTCCCACAGAACTTAATACATCTATTGTAATCTGATCAAAAACGGGTTTTAACTTTTTCGCACTAAATGTAAGCCCTCCTTGAAAAATAAGTAATGGGACTACAGAAAACAATACGCCAATCCCCAAAGTGGCAGCAAGAGCTATTGATGAAAAACCATCTAAAGTAGACTTCACAATGAGAAGTTCTCTTTTTTGATTCAGCCCTTCTTCTATGGCACCTACTATCGTCATACTCCCTATACAGAAAAGTAAAAATGCAGTAATCAGACCTTCCGAAAAACCAGAATCTGAAGACCCACTAAATGATTTCAGACTATCTGATAGACCCACGATAATCTCATCCAAATGAATCAGCTCACCGACAATACCTCCTAGCACCAAACTAAATATACAAACCAGCATATAACCATCAGGAAGCTTGAGTGCCATCTTGAGGCCAATCAAAATAGTACCTAACCCCAATGCTTGAAATATTATAGATTCCATACCCTCTGTAAAGAATTGTTTTAAAAACAATCCGAGAAGACTACCTAATACTATTGTAGCAACATTAATTACAGTTCCTATTGGAAGGTTTTTCATAAGTTATCGTTTAGTATATTTGAATCGGGCATGATCCATAGCTGCTAGTAAAATACCGCATCCTTCTTCTATCTGTTCGTCATTGATAATTAAAGGCGGAGCGAGTCTGAATGATTTATTATTAAATAAAAAATAGTCTATCAGTGCTCCATTTTTTATCGTGTGATTGACAACATGCTTTAAGTACTTCCTCCTCGTCAATTCCACTCCCATCATGAGGCCAGATGATCTAATCTCTTTTATTATCGGATGCTTCAGCTTACTTCTTATCAACTCTTCTTTGCGTATGACGTCTTGATAGATCTCCTCATCCGTCAATGTCTGTAAAGTAGCAAGAGCAGCAGCTACACACACTGGATGTCCTCCGAAGGTAGTTATGTGCCCTAGCATAGGTTTTTTAGCTAGTGCCATCATAATTTCTTTCGGAGCTACGAATGCACTTACTGGCATACCTCCACCCATAGCCTTGCCCATAAGCAAAACATCTGGCACAACATCATATTTCTTATGTGCGAAGATATTCCCAGTTCTCCCAAAGCCAGTCTGAATTTCATCAAGAATCATCAATGCACCAACTTCATTACACCTATTTCTGACTTTTTGTAGATAATTATCCTTTGGTGGCTTCACTCCTCCTTCCGCTTGTACAGGCTCTAAAATGATACAAGCAGTATTCTCATTAATCTTTGTCAATTGATCCTCATCGTTAAAATCAATGTGTCTCACACCAGGAACGCCTGGCAAAAAACTACGTGTAAATTCATCATCACTTCTTAGAGACTCACTACCCATCGTACTTCCATGATAAGCATTTGAGCATGCTATGATTTCATATCTACCCGTATATTTTCTGGCAAGTTTCATAGCTCCTTCCACCGCTTCCGTCCCACTGGTTAAGTAATAAACTGAGTCTAACCCATTATCTAAAACTTTAGTCAATAGTTCAGCAAATGCTACTTGCGGAGTATGTATATGCTCACCATAAACCATAGTATGGAGATGTTTATCCAATTGATCTTTGACTGCATTTATCACATTCGGATGTCTATGACCAAGAGAAGAAACAGATATTCCACTATTCAAATCCAAGTAGCGTTGTCCATCTGTACTATACATATACATACCTTCCGCTCGATCTATTTCTAGCATCATAGGAATCTCACTGGTCTGAGCAACATGATTGATATACAATTCTCTTATAGAAGGCATGATTTTTGTTATTTACTTCACGATTTTTTTGACATCGAGCAGACTTGAATTATAAGCTTGTCTTAAAAACCAAAGGTCAAAAATAGCTAGGATTTTTTAATTTATAAGCCCCCAAATAAAATGAGACACATTTCTAAATTCTTAATGTTGTTTATTGCAAATTATATTGCTCAAACACCAGTACAAGCCCAAACCCAAATAACTAGCTGCAATACAAGTTTTATGGACAGCGGAGGAGATAGTGCCAACTATCTTAACAACGAAAATTCCGATTGGCTGATTTGCCCAGATACTCTATCTGAATACTTAGAACTGGAATTCACTCATGTAGACATAGAGACTGCAATCAATCAGGGTGCAGATGGTACAGGATGCAAAGACGTACTATATATCTATGATGGCATCGATGATAATGCCCCAATAGTAGGTTCTTACTGTGGTGAAGAAAGCGGAACAGGAAAAGAAGCATTTATAGGGGAAAATACGCTGCGCGTAGGTGATAAGTTTAAGCCTACCAATAGTGCTGGATGTTTTTATATACAATTCCAATCCGATAATATAGGCACTCTTTCAGGATGGTATGCAAATGTAAATTGTTGTATTCCTACGCTTGATAATATGGTTACTGATGGTATAGATTTACCTATCGCCGTAAATAGAGGCAACTATTTTGACTTATCAATAGATAATGGCTGCATAAGAAAAGGTGATCTTGGGATGTTTTCAGATTTCGAAAGTACAGAATCGTCATGTCATACGCAGCCAAACAGAAGTTTTTACGCATTTGAGACCAATAGCACTGGGGGATATGTAGAACTGTTAGCAGAGCCTGTGGATCGTGTGGGAATAATCGAGATGCTAGTTTTTGGTCCTGTTACTTTAGATTCAGCATCCTATATTGGAGGCGTCGTAAATGACTGCGTAACAGGAGAAACCCCTTGGCCTTTATTCTTCAATTCTGGGCCAAACCAAACGTACATTTTAGCAATTGCAACCGAGTTTAGTGGACATATTTCTGTAAAAACGCTGCCATCTTCAGTCGGTGTAGGTGGCGTATTACCTGTTACAATAGACAATTACAACATTAAGAAAAATAACCTAAAGGCTAAGATTTCATGGACCACATCCTCCGAAATTAATAATGATGGTTTTGAAATCTATAGATCATTCGATGGCAAAGTATTTTCAAAAATTGGTTGGGTAGATTCTCAATCTAGCTACAATAAAGGGTATTCCTACAGCTTTATTGATACTCCAGAGCGAACAGGCATCATCTACTATTATCTTAAACAGCTTGATTTAAACGGATTATACAAAGATCTAGACGTTCTGAAGGTGAATTTTGATAATACTAGGCACGTTTTTTCTTTCCCAAACCCAAGCCATGGTTATATTACTATTTCCACAGGTATACGGTCTAATGACCAATCAAGCACCTTGAAGATTTACAATCAAATTGGGCAATTAAAATTAAACACTAAGGTCACTAATAACGAAACTATAGACCTTTCAAATCTTAAATCTGGGATATACACCATTCAAATAATAACAGAAGGAAACACTTACAGTCATCAACACATAATAGACCAATAACGAAGTTCTTCGTCATAAGAATAAAAGGGCATTCGTTATACAGCAAGCATACTAAAAAATGTCATTTACTATTGATGAGTTCCTTTTCATGTTTCTATTTGGTCTGAATAATAATATTCAACTATTGCACAGTTTAGGATTTGACTTTTGCCGAGACGGTATGTCACTAAAATTAAAAACAATCGATTGATAACTTAAGAATGATAATTTGATCACAATAAATCTATAATAGTTCTGACTGGAATCAGTAGATTGCACTACTGAAATAAAACACTTTGTTTATGATAAGTATTGCACTAATAGCACATGATGGTAAAAAACCTGAGATGGTGTCTTTCGTTGTAAAAAACAAAATTTTCTTAGATGGCACTACTATTTATGCCACTGGAACGACTGGCGGGCACATTGAAGAAGAAGGATTTAAAGTAATAAGACTTTTAAGTGGGCCGATAGGTGGAGATGCTCAGATTGCAGCGAAAGTTGCAGAGGGAGATATTGATGTAGTTATTTTTTTTAGAGATCCATTAGATAAGCACCCGCACGAGCCAGACGTGCAGATGCTTATGAGGTTATGCGATGTCCACAATGTACCATTGGCAACAAATCCAAAGTCAGCATATTATATACTTAAAGGTTTAAAGCATGCTTTGGATGAAAACCACTTAACATAGATCAAATCTATAGTACAAATTACATATATCCATTTTTTTTAACATCACCCAAAATCGTGACATTTCATAAAATAGACCCGTACCACCATAAATTGCATAAATTATTCTTTTCACATTATCAAACCGAAAACTAATATTTATGTTGTTTTATCTAAGTTGCAATAGAAATTATTATCCACAATGACTACAAAGGAATTCAGAGAATTTTCACCTTCTATACCCAAAGAACCGGGGGTATACAGATTTCTGAATAAAGAAAATACAATCCTTTATGTAGGTAAAGCCAAAAATCTCAAGAATAGGCTAAATTCGTATTTTGGCGAAAAAAAGCATCAACAATATAAAACCAAAGCACTAGTTAGAAATGCCCATCACATAGAATTCACAATCGTTGATTCTGAGCATGATGCCCTATTATTAGAGAATACTTTAATCAAAAAAAATCAACCAAGATATAATGTATCTCTTAAAGATGGTAAATCATATACCTACTTGTGTATTAAAAACGAACGCTTTCCAAGGGTGTTTTTCACACGACAAGTTTGGAGAGATGGCTCTGCTTACTTTGGACCATATACCTCTAAATATAGAACCAAAGTTCTTCTCGAAGTTATCAAACGATTATTTCCATTAAGAACATGCACTTATAACCTTTCGGAAGGGAATGTCAATAAAGGAAAATTCAAAGTGTGCCTTGAATATCATATTAAAAACTGCCTGGGCCCATGTGAAGGGCTAGAAGATGAGGAAGACTATAATGAAAAGATAGATCAAGTCAAAAATATATTAAGAGGAAACTTCAAACAAGTAAAGGACTACCTCAAACAAGAAATGGCCGATCAAGCCGCTGTAATGGAATTTGAACAAGCGCAACTGACTAAAGATAAGCTAGACGCACTTGTAGATTACCAAGCTAAATCTACAGTGGTAAGCGCTACCATAAGGGATATTGATGTATTTACCATACAAACTGATGAAAAGTATGCATTTGTAAATTACATAAAAGTCATAAATGGTGCCATGATAAATACGGACACAATTGAGATGGAGAAGAATCTAGATGAGGATCAAAGAGATCTTTTATCTTATGTAATTCCAGTAATAAGGGAAAAATATAACAGTATAGCTCCAGAGATAGTAGCCCCATTTGATGTAGATATGGAAGATGAGTCTATAATTGTTACCATACCCCAAAGAGGAGACAAGAAAAAGCTAATGGATCTATCTATCAAAAATGTTACCTATCATCTGTTACAAAAGAAAAAAACTGAGATCAATAATATAGGCAAGCAAACATCAGCGGAACGGATACTCAAAGCACTGCAAGCTGATTTATATATGAAAGAAGTCCCTTTACATCTTGAATGCTTTGACAACTCTAATATTCAAGGGACTAACCCGACTGCTAGTTGTGTAGTCTTCAAGAATGCAAAACCATCAAAGAAAGACTATCGCCACTTCAAAATTAAAACTGTAGTAGGTCCTGATGACTTTGCATCCATGGAAGAAGTCGTCTATAGACGTTACCGTCGACTTTTAGAAGAAAATGAACCACTACCCCAACTCATAGTTATCGATGGGGGTAAAGGTCAACTATCTTCCGCTGTCAAAAGTCTTGAGAAACTAGATCTCATGGGTAAAATTACGATCATTGGCATAGCAAAAAAACTGGAAGAACTCTACTTCCCTAACGATTCGGTTCCATTACACATAAATAAAAAGTCCGAATCTCTCAAACTAATACAACAGGCAAGGGACGAAGCACACCGTTTTGCTTTGACACTGCATAGAAACCTAAGGTCAAAACATTTTCTGGGCACAGAATTAACTGATATTCCTGGCATCGGCAAGAAGACTGCCAATCTACTTCTGACAACATATAAAAGCGTAAATAAAGTTAAGAAGCAATCTGTGGATTCTTTATCAAGTGTCATTGGTAAAGCAAATGCTAAGAAAGTATTTAAATATTTCAATCCAGATTTTGGAGAGGA
>JBLHWH010000084.1:0-26161 GCA_047628935.1 Halioglobus sp.
AACACAAAAATAAGATGATTTTTTTCGCCGCCCCGCCTTCTTTCTTTTGGACTAGTCCAAAAGAAAGAAGGCGGGGCCTTTTGCTTCGCAAACAGCTCCGCTGTTGCATTTATTACTTGAATCTAAGGTGTTATTGTATCAGGTTAGCCAAATATTATTTTTAATTATTATTATTATTATTATTATTATTAAACCAAAATTTATTACAATGAAGAAGAGAAATTTTTTGTTGTGAATTATTATACTGCTAATAATGCAGAATAATTTATATTCCCAATTTGCTTGTCCGGGTGCAGTAACTACCATAACAAATGAATTTGCTTATAGTATCAATACCTCGACTAATGAGATAACGTTTAATTTGGCATGCGATCCTTGCTTGTTTGAAAGCGGGGAAACAGTAAATTGCGAATGTCATAGAGAATGTGATATAGACTATGACCAATGTTATGACGATTGTATAGATAACGGTGGGGGCATTCTAGTTCTTGTAGGATGTATAGATGATTGTAGAACAAACTACACAAGTTGTCAAAATGTTTGTGGAGAGTTTGAGCCTCCAGTAAGAACAGCAGAAACTTTTGGAGTAGCTTTCCAATTATGGTGGACTCACAGCATAGTAGCATCAAACGCAGGACCGCCAGATGAGACGTTTGTTAGTCCAGTATTAACTAGTGATGGTAATAATTTTGTACACAACTCTACTATAGATTTCATGGGCGGAACTATTAGTTATTGCATGAATTATCAAGTATTCGTACAATATGATGATGGAACATGTTGTAATTTTGTAGGTAGTGAATGTTTTCATAAAGGATAAAAAATAATAAAAATGAAAAAGATAATAATTTTTGCATTTATAGTCTTACTCTCTTCATGTGAGAAAGAGGTTATAGTAATAGATAATCCAAATGAATTACAAACTTTAAAGGTTGATAATATCAAAGATCTCCTGCCTTTAGTTTCAAGTGATTCTAAGACAAAAACAGTTTTCTATAATGATAAAGGAGATGAAATAATATTTGACTTCATTCTGCAAGAAGAGCTTAAGGAAAAAAAAGATGGATCAATAGCTTACTATGCTGAAGAGATATCTGGGAGTTATATAAACGAATCAATACCTGGTTACTCTCTTTATTTTGTAGGAAGTGGAAACTATTATAAAGACGAATCTAATTTATTTGTTACTGCAGGAATAAATCAGTTCCTAGTGCCAGGAGTTTCTTTACTTACTATAAATGAAGATGGTACGCCTGTACTTGCGACATACTATAATAATATACAGTTACTTGATAAAGAATTTGAAGCTGTTTTTTCAAATATAATTAATCCAACTGCTACATCTTTTCGTGAGATATATTACAACGCAACATATGGTGTTATAGGTTTTAAAGATATACAAAATGATCTATATGTTCTTAAAGGATTTATTGATTAAAGAATTACATAAGAAGTAATTGGTTTATCACGAGAGAGATTAGTAACTCCTGTTTCTGGTCTCTCTTCTTTTTGCTCTTACATTGTTTAATTTCATTCGTATACTGTAAACGAATTGTAAGACCTAAAGGCATCTGCTAGGAAGGGAAGTTATGGTTCTATTTTATACGAATCGTTAAAGTGGGTTACTCAATATTAATATGTTATTTCTCTTTATCGCTTTCTAAAATGGAGAACAAAACACAATAAACGTGAAACCTTTAACTTTTAAGGATATATGATGCGATTAGTAACAACAGTAGGTTATATAATGTGACTGCAAATATTCCAAGAACCAGTACGTATACAAGAGTGACCTTCATGTACTATTGAGGCAATTTATACTTGTTCGTATAACAAAGATTGGTCACCAGAAGAGGAACGACCTGCTTATGAGAAGTATATAAATTCTTACAGAGGATATAGGGATATATGAGTATTGTCTAGTCGATTGAGTGATGAAGGATTAGAAGAAACCAATATGGTGTGAAGTTCATATTGAATGAAGTTATTGAGAAACAAAGAGAGAGTGCTTGTTGAGATTCGTTGATATAAAAAAGGTAAATATAAATTTACTAAAGACGACAATATGAAAGCACATGCTATCTGTTGAGTTGGTACTATTATAATAGATTGAAAGGAGCGAGTAGTAGTTAAAAACACACGATGAGATGAGAACGGTATAATGTGATATAACCTTGTTGACCCTAGTGTTATTAGGAAGCGAGCTTTAGTCTTGAAATAAAAAACAATTGCCTTATATTAATATAGATCAAGTAATAACACCTTTAAATGTTAAATTAAATGGTTATGTTGATGTGAATGCCTTTGTCTTTTCGATACCGTTTCCACCTTGATACTACAAAATCAGATAGCTTTACTTTTGATAATTGGATTTTATTGAAAACAGACCTAGAACAAAATGGTTTGTCTAAACTTGTTTTAGTAAAAGAACTGCTTTCACAATGAGAAGAAGAAAAGCATGAGATTACAAATGAAATAGTGCTCCATTGCATGACATATTGTGATTTGGTTTGCAGTAAAAAACTAACAGAAAATGAGATGGGAAATGTTATTGCTAGAAATCTATTGTTTATAGATTGATTGCTTGAATGAGAAGATAAAAAAGACAGTTGAAGTAGAAGAAAACTATATAATCAATTCTTGTTTGAATCTAACCAACACATAAAATCTCTATTACATAACAAATATAAATAACATGAAAGTACATGACAGATATAGCGTAATAACTGAAATATGAATAATCGCTATAAAAATCTATCGTTTATGAGATGAGTTCTGTGAGTTTTCATATACTTTCTATGATTGAGTTGTCACTAAAGAATCATATCATTATGCAAAAGTATTGGACTTAATAGTCATACTAGGTAGTAGAGAATTTGTTGAAGATAAATTTTACGGCGTTGATATAATTTAATATGGCTGTAAGAAAATCACATGACGACCCAACAAGGAAAAGGAAAACCAGAGTCTCTAATGGTAGACGTTGAAGAAAGGGTAGACCAGAATGAAAGCCTGCAAAGATAACCCAAAGACGAATTAATAAGGCTAAGAAAGTTGTGTCTGATGAGCGGAGAGTAATAGCTCTTACTGATTACCAACTTTTAGAAGAGATTAATGATTGACTACCTAAAACACATAAGATTTCAAAGATTACTTTTCAAGAATACAAAGCGTGAAAAAATTTATTGAATCCTAAAAAACAAAAACTTCTGGCTAATAAAGAAAATAACCAAAAGAAATACACAGAGTAATAATAGTAATCTGATTAATTTTGATCAATTACAATACTAAAGGTCAGATATTTATTAATTCAGCGGCAGATTTCTGCTTGTTGCACCCGAGAAGTATATGTCAGACACTCTTTGAGATGTCAGACATGTCGGCTTTGATTTTACCAAAACAATCAAATTATACTACTCAATCATTATTCTTATTACCTTTGCATCGGATTTTGAAAAACCTATAGAATTTAATACAAAAAATACATCAATATATGGCACTTCAATGTGGTATCGTCGGACTTCCAAATGTAGGCAAGTCTACCCTATTTAATGCACTCACATCAGCAAAGGCATTAGCTGCAAACTATCCTTTCGCAACAAAAGATCCTAACTTAGGAATCATCACTGTACCTGATGTGAGATTAGATGCACTATCGGCTATCGTAAATCCAGAAAAAGTCCAACCTACAACAGTTGAGATTCTTGATATTGCAGGATTGATCAAAGGTGCAAGTAAAGGTGAAGGATTGGGAAATCAGTTCTTAGCTAACATTAGAGAAGTAGATGCGATCCTGCACGTTGTTAGATGTTTCGTGGATGATAACATAATCCACGTTGATGGCAATGTAGATCCGATCAGAGATAAAGGTATTATTGATCTAGAGCTTATCTTGAAGGATCTAGAAACTATGGATAAGAGGATCGATAAATTCAAGAAAGGCACTAAGGGTGGTGACAAAGAAGAAGTAAGAAAACTCGAATTTGCACAAGCTTTACAAGCACACCTAGAAAGTGAGAAACCTGCAAGGAGTTTTGAGGTGGATGAGGGTTTCGAAGAAGTATATAGAGACATGTACCTTCTTACAGCTAAGCCTATACTTTATGTATGTAATGTGGATGAGTCTAGTGTGATCACTGGTAACGAAATGACAGAGCAATTCAAAGCATTAGTAGCTGATGAAGATGCTGAAGTAATCTTGATATCTGCAGGAATAGAAGCTGATATTGCTGAATTAGAGACGAAAGAGGAAAGAATGGAGTTCGTTGAAGAAATGGGCCTCTCAGAACCTGGTGTAAATCGTGTTATCGCTGCTAGTTACAAACTACTTAACCTTATCACTTACTTCACCGCAGGTGTAAAAGAAGTAAGAGCATGGACTATCGTGGATGGCTGGAAAGCTCCACAAGCTGCAGGAGTAATACATACAGATTTCGAAAAAGGATTTATCCGTGCTGAAGTAATCAAATACCAAGATTATGTTGATCTAGGATCAGAAGCTGCAGTAAAAGAAGCTGGAAAAATGGGGGTAGAAGGAAAAGAATATGTTGTTACGGATGGAGATATCATGCATTTCAGATTTAATGTGTAGAATTGCATATCTACTAATCCTTATCCACCAGCCCGCTGCGAGGTCAAAGACCTTCAGATCAAGTTAGTGCGAGAAACAACCTATTTTTGATTTTAATAACATCCGTTAATTACCTCAGATCTTTCTCGATTCTCAAAATCTCAAGATCTCGAAGTCTTATGAAATATAAATACTACATATTCAACAAACCATATAATGTGCTGAGTCAATTCTCTAAAGAACTGCCTCAGCATATTACTTTACAAGACTTTGTAGATGTCGAAAAAGATGTCTACCCTGTTGGTCGGCTAGATAAGGATAGTGAAGGCTTACTTTTACTGACTAATAACAATCAATTTAAAACTCAACTGCTGGACCCTGCGAGTAATAGTCCTAAATCCTACTGGGTGCAGCTAGAAGGCTCCATCAATAATGAGGCAAGGCTGCATTTGGAAAAAGGAGTTGAGATAAAGTTAAAATCAGGTATTTATAAAACAAAATCATGTAAAGTAAGTATTATTACTAGTCCAAATATTGAAGAACGAGACCCGCCCATACGTGAGCGAAAGAATATTCCTACATGTTGGATAGAAATAACAATAACTGAAGGAAAAAATAGACAGGTAAGGAAGATGTGTGCGTCTGTAGGTTTCCCATGTTTACGGCTGATAAGATGTAAAATAAAACTACTTGATTTTCTTGATGTTTCGTCTGGTAAATTCAGAGCACTTAATTTGCAAGAAATCAAGACACTTAATTCCAAATAATATTTCTCACACAAAAAAATCAAAAATATGAAAAACACTATTTACACCTTGCTTTGCTTTTTATTTATTTCTACTGCACTAAGTGGTCAGATAGGATTCGGTATTGGTGCTACATTTTTGAATAAACTTGGTGTTCAGGCACGAGCGGATATATCATTAATAAGTACGTTTGATGTAGAGCCAAAATTTTCCTATTATTTTGTTGATGACGCTACGAGTTTGAGTTTTGATATTGATGCAACTTTCGATCTCATTAGCTTTGGCGAGAATAATCCGTTCTATGTTTTAGCAGGTCCAGCATTATATAGATTCTCTTCAAACGGAAATTCTAATTCTGACCTTGGTTTTAATTTAGGAGCTGGATTAGGCCTAGCTAATTTAAGATTTGAACTAAAATACACCACTATCTTTTGTGACAATTGTAATGGACAAGTAGGTGGAAATGTAGCTTACATGTTTTAAAGTTACATATAAGACATTTATCTAATAAATAATTTCGTTCCTTTGTGATAAAGAACTATTAATCCAGTAATGTGTTTATAATAAGGATCGTAGATCTACTTAAAATCAAATATTTTTTAATCTAATTTTAATTCAAATATGAAAAACTTATTCGCAGTATTATGCTTTGTTGCACTTGCAGTATCAGCACAAGCTCAAATCAAAACTCCTGCACCTTCTCCATCTGCTACTATCATGCAGACTGTTGGACTTACTGATGTAACAGTTGAGTATTCAAGACCTAGTGCAAAAGGAAGAACTATCTTCGGAGATGACGCATTGGTGCCAAACGGAAAAATCTGGAGAACAGGAGCTAATTCTGTAACACAAGTAACTTTCTCTAGTGATGTAATGATCGAAGGAAAAGAACTTGCAGCTGGAAAATATGGTGTATTGACTATGCCAGGAGCTAGCAACTGGGCAGTTCACTTCTACACATTCGAAAGTAGCAGCTGGAGTTCTTACACAGAAGCGACTCCTGCATTAGCTGTAAACGTAGCCTCAATGAAAAGTGCTGACATGGCAGAATCATTCACAATGTCTATCGATGATTTAAAATCTGATGGAGCTACTTTGAATATCAAGTGGGCAAACACTGTAGTACCAGTATCAATTTCTACTAATTCTGATAAAGCTGTAATGTCAAATATCGATAAAGTTATGGCTGGACCTTCTGCAGGTGACTATTACAACGCTGCATCTTACTACTTCACAGCTGATAAAGATCTTGATAAAGCATTGTCTTGGATGGAGAAAGCAACAGCTGGGCCAGACAAGAAATTCTGGCAAGTGAAAAGAATGTCTGAGTTATTAGCTAAAATGGGTAAAACCGAAGAAGCTATCGCAACAGCTAAGACTTCATTAGAATTAGCTACTAAAGCTGGAAATGATGATTACATTAAAATGAATAATGATAACATCAAAATGTGGTCAATGTAATTTGATTCACATCTGATTAAGACATATGAGGCTGCCATTTTGGTGGCCTCTTTTTTTTTCCTAAAACCTCCTTGATTTCAAACTTCAGAAATTCAATGAATATAAGAAGTATGTCACTTTATTGTTGAAAGTAAGCACATCTCTCAAGATCCAAACAGGTATAGTATAAATGGACGTTCTTCATCAATTAACATCCACATTAAAGAGATGTTTTAATCCTTTGTGGACTACTTTCTTTCTCAACTCAAAGAAATCTTCTCTGTCCTCTTCGTAAGGCTTAGAAATATACGATATGAAAAAATAAGTATTGTTTAAAGTTTCTACATAACCAGTATACCACCCAATATTATTTCCTCTTTTTGTGAATAAATTATTTTCCTCTGACAATCCAACTTTTCCGTATAGTTTAAGTTTTTTGGTTGTCTTCTCTAACATTAATTCTTTTACGCTATCTATATTTTCTCCTGTGAATGGGAGCTTAGACTTTTGAAATAATCTTAAGAATTTAATCTGCTCTTTCATTTCTATGCTAACTTTTCCTGCACCTCCATGCCAAAAATCTTGATTTTCTCGCCTAGTAGAATTCATACGTCCATACTTTGATTTTCTCACATATTTCTTATATAATTTAAGCTCAATATCTTTTGACAATTCATTAAAGAACCAATCCGTTCCGTTTCTAAATGCCTCAGCTAAATAGGTATCTTTGTTCCAAACTGGTACTTCATAATCATTAAAATATCTTTCTTTGCCATCCCATTTTAAAGATTGAGTTGAATCTTTTACAATTCCCAATTGATAAAACATAAGCGCATTAAATAACTGAAATGATGTTCCTGGAATACTTCTGCCTCTTAGACTTTTCTTAGTGTTCGTATAATATTTATTTTCATCCAAATCATAAAATAACATCCCTCCTTCAACCTCAAATTCATTCAAAATAAACTGTAAACCAATATCTTTCTTTTGACTATATGATTGAAATGATAGTAAGATCAGCAGGAAAGGAAATAATCGATTCATATACGTTAATTTATAAAAAAGTTCATAGGTCACCCCACCAAAAGAAATAAATTCAAATAAACACAAATTGCCCTTTATGACAAAATGATTAGCTTATTTAAATGATTAGTATTTTTTAAACGATAAAAAATTATCTTTGTGACAACTTTGGTACTTAAATCTTTTGAAGTGATTTAGAAACGTAATATAATGTACTAAGTTTTTATATCACTTCAACGATTAAGTTTAATAGGGAATCCAGTGTAAATCTGGAACAGTCCCCGCTGCTGTAAGTTCTTAGAAATGGTTCAACATTAAAGCAATATTTTATCGCTTAATGTTTTTCCACTCTACATAGTTTTTACTAATTATCCACTGAGGAAAATTTCTTTGGGAAGGTAGTAAAAATAGAACGAGTCAGAAGACCTGCCAAAGTTACATAATCTAAATAGCTTTCGGAGGAAAAGCTGGTAGGTATCTCTAACCCAAAGTACTTGCTCCCCCTGTAGTTTGTCAGCTTTGGATTATTAACTCCTATCTTCTTAACTCCTATATGCTATTTGATATTAAATCAAATAATGAATAGAGTTTTAGTTCTTACATATTTGCTATTTCTCTCTTACCTGAGCACTGCGCAGGTGGATACAACAATTGTAATAGAGGATATTAACATTACAGATTCAAATATACGCTCATCCAATTTTAACGGAACGATCATAGAATTAGGAAAGGAATTAACAGGTGGATCAGTTGCGCAATTAATAGAACAAAATAGTAACACTTATATAAAGAATTACGGCCAAGGAAGTTTGTCTACTTTCTCGATTAGAGGTGGTTCCGCAGGACAGTCCCTTGTATTATGGAATGGTCTACCCCTTCATAGTCCAATGTTAGGTTTATTGGATTTATCCCTGATACCTAGCAATGCAGGTGATAAAATAACACTAACAAAAGGCGGAAGTTCTGCCATGTGGGGAAGTGGAGCGGTAAGTGGAGTCTTAGCAATAAATAGTATTAGGCAAGAAGGTTTTAATGTATTAAGCACCACATCTTTAGGTAGTTTCGGCACTGTCAATCAAAATCTAACAATCAATTTAACAAAAGGTAAGTGGCAATCAACAAGTAAATTCAGCCATGAATCATCGGACAGAGACTTTGATTATGAAGTATCGCCACTACTCCCCAAAATAAAACAAACCAATGCTTCTTACAGCCGAAATCATTTTATACAAGATTTATATTTCGATGTAAACGCTAATAACCAATTTGCCGCTCACATATGGGCGTACAAGGCTACAACGCAAATACCACCAGCTACAGTACAGAATAAAAGTGTCGCGTACCAAGACGACTCAGCAATTAGATCAATACTATCATATAAACATATAGGTAAGAAATATCTTATAGAAAGTAAACTTGGTTACTTCAAAGATCACAATGATTTTTACGATCCAAGTACTTTGTTAGAAGCGTTGAATATATTTGACACATGGTTCGGGGAAATAAACGGCCAATTGCAACAAGGAAATCATACGTTCTCAATTGGTAGTACTTTCAATTACACTAATGCTACATCTGAAGGATACAAAGGCGCAGCCAGTGAACGAAAAATTGGAATATTCGCAACGCATCTATACGAGAATAAGAAATTTAAAATAAAATCATCGTTTAGGCAAGAAGTCATAGACAGTAGTTTTGTACCTATAACACCAAACATAGGAATATCATACAAGCCTTATTCTTGGGTCAATGTTAACTTAAAAGCAAGTAGAGATTTCCGGACACCAACACTCAACGACAGATTCTGGAAACCTGGCGGAAATCAAGATTTATTGCCAGAATCAGGATGGAGTCAGGAGATTGGTTTGACACTCGACAAAAAAATAGGCAACATATCATCAGAATATTCAACTACAGCATTTCATAGAGATATAAAAAACTGGATACTCTGGTCTCCTGGCCAAGATGTGCCCTATTGGGTCGCACAGAATATCAATAACGTTGTAAGTCAAGGAATAGAACAAACCCTTTCCATAAAATATCTAAACAATAATGTTTCACTAAAATTAGATCTAGGTTACGATTATATACGATCAGAATTTCAGTCGCCCTTGACACTACCAAAAGTAGAAGCCGGAGATCAATTACTGTATAATCCTAAGCAGAATGGGAGGACATCCTTATCACTCGAAGTAGATAATTGGAAACTAAAATATCAACATTCTTTCACAGGAATGACAAAAGGCGTCAACGAACTTCTTCCATCATTTCATATTGGAAATCTAACAGCCTTTTATAAGTCCAAGCTAGGAAACACTAACTATTCTATCAACATCAATATATATAACGTATACAACAAAAGGTACTTTATCATAGAAAGAAGACCGATTGCGGGAAGAAATTATAACATTGGAATCACAATTAAATATTAATAAAATTATGAAAAGATTTTTTACAATTATGGCATTTGCATTTACTTTATTGAACGTATCTGCACAAGAAACGACAGTCGACTTTGAAGATTTCGACCTGTCTCCTGGAGAGTTTTTGAATGGAAGTGATGGAACTACTCTTTTCACCTCTGAGTTTTTAAGCTTACCAATAAACTATAATACAATGTTTAACTCTTGGACAGGATGGGCAATATCTGCTGCAACAGATACTACAACTGCTGGTTTTACAAATGGTTTCAGTTCAATTACTGGTGGAGGTGTAAATGGCTCCACAACATATGCAACTTCATTTAATTTCGTACCGAATCAGTTGGACGTATCTGTAGAAACAGAATATGATGCCAATTTAAATGGTGTTTATATTACCAATTCTACATATGCCTATCTAAGCATGTTGGATGGTGATAGTTTTGCTAAGAAATTTGGTGGCGCCGACGGAACAGAACCTGACTTCTTTTTGCTAACAATCAAAGGAGAAAATATTGCAGGAGACCAAGATAGTGTAGAGTTATACTTAGCTGACTACAGATTTGACAACAATAATGAAGACTATATAGTAGATGAATGGACTTTTGTTGAGCTATCAAAATTTAGCACTTTCAATACTTTGGAGTTTCAATTAACTTCATCTGATATTGGAGTATATGGAGTAAACACACCTCAATATTTCTGCATCGATAATTTTACTGTAGATATTCTATCAAATACAGAGGCCGAATCATTCGCTGACTTTAAGGTTTTTCCTAATCCGGCTGTAGATTTTTTAAACATAGAATTTAAAGAAGCCGCTGAGGTTACGATCATTAATGCCAATGGACAGATTGTATTAATTAAAACTGCGACTAACAATCAATTGGATATCAGTAATCTTCATTCTGGTATTTACAACATTGTCGTATCTACAGAAAATGGAAATGCTACAAGGAGATTTGTCAAAATGTAAATACTTGGACCAAAGTGATCTGATCGTTCTAAGTGATGTGATCACTATCATCTTCGACATAAGTTGTTAAGTATCTAGCGATTATTTTCATATTAGCTATAGCTTTCAGGGGCAAGATACTTCAGAAGAGATAAGTACTAAAAACATTATTAAATAGAAGGTCCCGCTTCTAGTTAACTCTAGAAGCGGGATTTTCTTTTGTATTGAATGCTTCAGTTTCAAATAACTATGTAGTATCGATTCTGTTCTAATTGAATAGTAATTCAAATATCAAGTAATTGATCAAACAATTGTAAATGATAAATAATGTTTATAACATTGGTTAGTATTAACTAATGATGAGCCCGAGACTACAAGTTTCAGAGAAAACACTCGTTGCTCAATAAAAGCATATATTTGGTACAATTTGCCACCATCCAAAATAAAAACAAAATTAAGTTCTGAAGTATCAATTCCGAAAGTGAGCAAACACTTAGATAATGGTAAGGTGTAAGGGTTTAAAATCAGTCCTTCATGCTTAAAAAAAGGTAGTCACATAAACGTTGCCCTATCGGACATGGCTAATAGAGATCAGGCCTACAGTCTTCAATGATCACGCCGAACATAACTATTATAAACTATGCAAACTACACAACTACTAAGGTTAAACATAGTGACCAATAGATTTAGTTAACTCTCTGAGGTAAAATAGAGACTTATGATAATTTCCTGGAATACAATGATCCCCCAGAGATCTTGGCACTTAGATTATTGTTGATAAAAAAATCTTATCCCTTCAATCTATACGCATTCCATGATTTAAAGAAAAGAATGAAAGATTTCTAGATCTCAGCTAGATCAACAAAAGAAAACTTCTTAATACGAATTTTGATTGTTTAATCACATATTTATTAGACAATAAGTTACAATTAACACTGATTTTATATTTTCACAACTTTAATCACTTGTTCATCAAAAGATGAATTAACAGAGAGAAAATAAACACCATTCGGAATAAAACTGTCCAAAGTAATTGTGGCACCATTTCCCTCTAAATAAACTGATGTATTAATTAATTGACCACTTAAAGATGTCATTTTAATAGAATTTATATTCTTTCCTTTCACAATTAATTGATCTTGGAAAAATGTAGCGTGTAAAATACTCAAATCCTCCTCCAATGTAATTGCAGGATTATTATCCCTTTGATCAATAATTAACCAATCTATTTTTATTAATCCATCATGGCTTTCATTCATCAAGGAAACACTTTTAATCAATTCATTTTTTATAAATGAAGCGTCTTCAGATGAACTGTAATTTATAGCAAGGCTTAAATCATTTGGATGCAGCGTCAAATATTCTTCAGACACATTTATGAATCTAGTTGAACTATTAAGTTCATATAAATTTCCAGAAGAAAGGTTATTAGTAATTAGATCTACATCTATATCAAGATCAATTGAGAAAAATCCTGTTTCTATAGATTGGGGATTAGTGATCACTACCCTATCATTTTCTATTTTAAGTACTAATTCTACATTTTGAATTTGAGATTGTTCATTTATATTCTCAGCAGCTGTTAGGTCTCCTTTTTTTACACCATAGAAATTAAATCCAAAATGGTAATCCATGATAGATAGTTCAGAATTAAAAACTGCATCAATAGAATTAGTATTCTGAGAGACCGGAATAAACTTCCAAGAATCTTCAGATGACAATTCTACTTCACCATATAACACATCTCTGAATAGTTTAAGATCTATCAAATCAAATTGGCCATCTTCATTAATATCCGCAGCTATTTTCTGATAGTAATCCAGATTTGATTTACCTAGTGCTCCATCAAGCATCAATTGAAAATCTAAAATATCAACACCTAACATAGGATCCTCATCTTTTTGAGCTTTAGCAAAATACGTCTCCATTAAGCTTTGTTCTCCAAAAGTGAATAAACCACCCTCCGAAGTGGATGATTGAGATATCATATCATCCTCATCCATAAGATATGTGGATACATCTTCGATAGGTAGACCTTGACGCGTGACTATTTTACCCTCCGGTTCAAATTTTCCAGCACAAGACCCATTATCTAATACAAACATAAATACTTCACAAAAATCTTGATTCCCAGCTGCATCTGTGTAATAGATTCTATAAAATTGAAATCCTATTTCACCACATTCTATTATTCTTTCAGTGTCTTCTATATTTTCACTAAACGATATTCGTATCTCTTCCTTAGAAGAACAATTATCAATCGCTCCATTGTCAAATAACTCTACAGGTATGATTAATTGGCCTCCATCCTCACCATTTAATGTAGCACTCAAGAAGTTTAAACAATATGGTGTTGGTGGTTTATTATCTTTTACTTCAAAACGAGAACTGCAAGAACGAACATTCCCACATCCGTCTGTCACTTTCCAAACCAACTTATGATTTGCGATTCCAACATTCTCTGGTAATGTGATACTTAATTCCTCTCCATTCTGAATTTCATCTAGTTTAAAAGGTTGTGGTTCGTTTGGTCCATAATATAGATCTTCTATACCATCAGCCCAAAGATCGACAGACAATGTCCATTGTAATAAACCTGAAGGACAATCTCCTGCATCATTAGCTATATTATTAAGCGTTACTGTTGTCTCACAATTCTCTAAAGCTTCAAAGACTAGATCTTCACAATTCTGAATTTCTGGAGCTTCATCATCTATGATTTTGATAATCTGAATACCCGTATATAAACCAACTCCAGTGTTACCTTCATATTCACACCAATTTATCACAGTAAAAGTTCTAACTATTTTAAAACATGCTCCAGCTTCGAATTCAAAAATTTCATCTTCGTATGTATACCCAACTAGATCACAAGGATGAGAAGACCAAGTAGGACTTTGATTCGGTACTTCACCTAAACAATTCAAAACAACCTCGGAAGGATATTGAATATTTAATGGAAGTTCATTATATGTTAATGTTATTGTTTGAAAACAATGTAGCTCACCTTCCGTAAAGGAATTACTATAATCTGCATCTATATAGAACTTACGAAAGACAATTCCTTCGTTACAAGCATTAACTTGTTTATCATCTACGAATTTGACTTGACTAGAATTATAATTGCCCGATACCACAATAGCATTTCCACACTCCTCTAATGTCAAAGAAGAAAAGCATGAAGCGGTAATATCTGTAGGACAATAGATCTGACCAACTAAATTAGTCGTTAAGAATAAAGCAAAAAACAATACCGTTGCCGAATGTCTCATAGTTGTATATTTTGTAATAAGTAGCATAAAGATAATAATATAGCAGCATTCTTTTATTGTATTATGTCTTTAGTTTGTCTTGTGGACTAAAAATTATTAAATTTACATAGATATTCTTTCCCAAAATATATAACTCCCTCACAACTAAACATCAACACAACATATGAAAATAATACAAAGACTCTCTCAGATCTCAATAATCTTCATTATTGCATTCATATTTCCTTCAATTAGCATCAGTCAATGCGATCTTTCTAATCTATCTGTAACAGAATCAGATTGTAATGATGCTAGTCTTGTAGACCTTATGATTGACTTTAATTTTACAGGAGAGGGCAACCAAGGTTTCACAATATTGGGAAATGGAATGAACTATGGAAACTTCGAATATTCATCATTGCCAATTACATTGAATGGTATTGAAGCAAACTGTGACACAGAATATGAATTTATCATAAGAGACATACAAGATCCAACTTGTTCTGTTTTTACTGAATATGGCATTATATGTTGTGGCAATGCTTGTAATTTAGAAATACTATCTATAACCACTTCAGAATGTATGGATGAAATATTTTCACTTACCGCAGTAACTAATCCAATGTCCGCAGGCACATTGGTAAATGTATTTATAAATGGTGTAGTCATATCCCAAATAGAACTAGACGAGAATCCATTTACATTAGAAGATATTACTGTTGACCAAATCGGAGTCAATACAATCTCAATATGCACCGCTACAGATGCAGATTGTTGCAACTCTATAACATTCCTTAATCCTTGTGAGTGTGCAACATCAAACGTGACTGCAGAAATAATCGATTGCAATGAAATGGACTCGAGTTACTTTGCTATTATCGATTTCGAATATGCTGCGACCGCTGATAGTTTCCAAATGGGATATAATGATGGTAATGACAGTAACTTCTTAGGCGTATTTGCATATTCAGATCTCCCTGTCACTGCTGGGCCAATATTCTGGAGTGAGAATGAAAGAGAAATTCTAATCTCAGACATAGGAGATTTTTTCTGTTTCAATACTGTATTTCTAGGCGTGGTAAATGATTGTGATATCAATTGTCAAATAATTAATGTATTTGCTGAATCATATGAATGCGAAGAGGGTCAATATTATATAGATGTAGAATTTGATACAGAAGATATAGAAGGTAGCACCTTTGACGTAATCGTAGATGGTATCAACTATGGCTCGTACATATATGGTGAGAATTTTTATTCTGTTGGTCCAATAAATCAGAACTGTGAATCAGCGCCTGTAGTTATTATCCAAGATAGTGAAGTGGAAGGATGTAGTGATTTCTTCAATTTCGATGAGCCGATATGTTGTGGAGTTCTTTGTGAATTCACAACATTCGATGCATCTTCTATCTGTAATGATGCAGAGGAAGTAATTATTTCATTTGAATATAACAATCCTAGTACCACAGCTAACAATCAGTTTTTTGTAATATTTGGTGATATGCAATTTGGTCCTTATAATGGACCTTCTGGTGAAGGAGAATTCTCAGTTAACTTGTTAGCGGATGGTGTTTATAATCTAAGTATCTATGTCTCTGGTAATGAAGCATGTTCGGCTGAGACTTCCGTCATTGTATTGTGTCCAATGGAGGAATGTTTAATAACTGAAGTATTTGCAGAAGCACATGAATGTATAGACGGTCAATTTCTAATAGATGTTGTATTAGAAGCAAGTGGAGTTTCTGATAGTTTTGAATTAATAGGCAATAATCAATCATATGGGTTCTTTAGTTATGGTCAGACATTTTATACGATAGGTCCACTTCAAGGAGACTGTGAGACTATATACGAATTTGTTATTGTAGACCAAGAAGATAATAATTGCCAAGGCTCTTATGCATTTAATGAACCGATCTGCTGTCAGGTTTGTGAATATGGAGAAATGGATATTGCAATAATTGACTGTGTAGATGATCAATATACAATCACGATTGATTTTGAATATGAAGATTCAAATGAAAGTTTTGACTTGTCATTTCTTGGTGAAATATTCACTTATGATTACACTCAATTGCCACTAGAAATAATCAATCTACCTGTTAATACTGAAATAGAAATAACTGCAAGTAGTTTATCAGATAAAGAATGTACAACCTCTGGTGTTTCATTTTTGGAAAATTGCTACGATGCTGTCACTGAAGATGAAATTAACGCTTTGGTAATAACACAAAACGAAGCCTTTATTACTACTTTAAACCCTACAAATAAAGCGTTTGAGATCATCTTGACTTCTATAACGGGAATTGTAATTGAGACAAGTGTATTACGGGCAAATTCGAAATATAACTTTCAGAAAGACGCTCTTTCGAATGGATTATACTTTGTCAGTTTTGTTCATGAAGATGCAATTAATACTAAAAAAATAGTCATATTAGATTCTAACAAATAAGCAAATTAGAAACAAATAAACTCTAAAAAATATAAATGAATAACACCTGGAACCAGAATGAATTCTTAGCCTTTTCCCTTTTATATGCTGCTCATGTAGACATTGAGTTTTCTGAAGAAGAAAGAATAAAAATAAAATCATTAGTAGATCAGGATACGTATGATCAACTGTATAAACAATTCATAGAAATAAGTGATTATAAAGCCTTGGAAACGATACTTAGTTACAAAGGTCTATACTTCCCAACACCAGATAGAAAAAGCGAATTATTAGCTCAAATGAAACATCTCTTTGAAGCGGATGGAAACTTTTCTATCATGGAAAAAGAACTACTCTTATTCTTAGAGAAATTAATGTAATGCTCACAAAATATGGATGGATTACAGCGATCACAATTGCACTACTTATTATCGCTAGTGGACTAAATGTCTACTTAATCTATCCAGTTTCATTTCTAATCTTAGGAAGTCTTGCATCTAAGATGAATCTTAAAAATGAAGACAATAAAGGCAGAACTGTAGCACAGGTTCTTGCCAATTCGGGAGTTGCTGGTATTCTTGTGATAATATATTTGATGACTCAAAACGAATTTCTTCTGATAGCATTCGTTATCAGTTTCAGTGTGGCACTATCTGATACATTTAGTAGTGAGATAGGAAGGAGGTTTGGTAAAATACCCATAAGTATTTGTACCCTAAAACCAATACAAAGAGGACTTTCAGGTGGCATTTCACTTACAGGTACGTTGGGAGGAGTATTTGGAAGCTTATGTATTTCAACAATATATTATTCACACAAATATGATTTACAAAATACTGCCATTGTTTTTGTGCTTGGTATTATAGGTATGCTGATAGATAGTGTTATCGGTTGCTCAATCCAAGCTAAATTCAGTAATGGACAAATAGTAACTGAAACAGGAAAGAGGGACAATCTTATCAAGGGTTATTTTATTATTGATAATAATATGACCAACTTTCTTAGTATTTTGATCACTATTTTAATTTACTTAACCTTCTTGTAATTTTTTGAATTTTTGATTTTTTGAATGTTGAATCACTGTCACTCCAAAACCTAAAAACCACAAACCTTCACTTACTAACCTGGATTGACTTAATTGCTGTGCGAGTCACTGAGTTCCACTATTATACAGACGTCGTGGAATAGTCGATTTCAATTCCCAAGAAATATTGTTTTTAAAATGTAATAAATTGAATAAACCTACCCACAATAAAATAGAATTACCTCACGATTGTAACATCTCCTTTATATACAATTGATACCCCATCTACAAATTCGACTTCAGCAAAGAAGACATAGACTCCAGGCTCTGATTCTGCTCCATTCAATGTTCCGTCCCATCCGACATGTTCTGTATCATTAGGCATATAACTTTGATCCGCAAAAACTAGATTTCCCCACCTATCAAATATTTTAAGATAGTTGACCATCGTGACACCATTTCCAGCGGCAATTTGGAAGTGATCGTTCTGATTATTAGAATTTGGACTGAAAATATTTGGCGTATATACATTTCTCGTAAGATCTACCAACACTTCAATATCGTCCGTTGCAAGGCAGCCATTTTCATCCGTAACTGTAATCGTATAAGATGTAGTTTCATTTGGAGAAAAAGTTACAATTTGACAATCCACAGTATTACATTCTATAGCAAAATCCGGTGACCACACAATAGAATCAATATCCAACTCAAAACCAATAAACGCTGATACAGGATCAGAAGAAGAACCTAAATCAATGGTAATATCATCTCCTAAATCAACCGTTACTTGTGAAGGTTGCTCAATTGTAATCATCGTATCAAGGGCACAGCCAGCACTATCAAATACTGTAATTAAATAAGGTCCTGCAAATATTGCAAAACATGAATCTATTGGCAATCTAGGCCCGTTGTTGATTGTAAATGTGTAATTATTTCCAACTCCACCTGTTACTTCGTTTACGCTTATACATGTAGTTTCACCGAAACAATCAGGCTCTACAGGTGTAGGTATAGACGCAACTATAGGTGGTGCACTAGTCAATTCATAAAATGTATCCGCTGTACAGCCATTTACATCAGTTACAGTCACTTCGTAAAAGCCAGGAGATAGATTTTCTGCAAATGAGGTAGTAGAAACGTCTGGTGACCAATCAAAGGTCAATACACCCGCGTTTCCGCCAGTGGTACTCAATCCAATTCTACCCATTGCTCCAGAAAAACATGATATATCGGTAGTCGTAAGTGGATTCACTTCTACCATCAATGGATCAGGTGTTATAAGGTCGATGGTATCATTGACTATACATCCGCTACCATCCGTAATCTGTAGTATATATTCTCCTGCAATAAGGTTGGTTAAATCCGGCCCCATTATATTTTCATTAATCCATAATAGAGCATAGTTGGAGTTATTTCCTCCCGTTATTACAACTGAGATACTTCCATCGTTGTCACCGTCACACGCTGGTGGAGTAATCGTAGAATTAGCTATATCAATCATGATTTCTGTTGCATCTTCTACTTCAAATAAAATTGTATCCGTCAAACATAATCCATCAAATGCTATGACAAAATTGGTACCTGCACATAGATCAGTAACTGTCACCAAACCTAAAGTTGCGGGCAAAGGATTATCATTGATAATAAACGTATAATCTCCACTACCTGAAGGTCCACCAGTTGCGGTAAACGTTGCAGCTGCATTACATTCTCCGAAACAAAAGTTCTCAGTTAAATTGGAAATAGTTATTTGAATAGAATCATTAGGTGGCAGAATTTCAAATAATTGATCAGATTCACATCCATTCATATCTGTGATATGTAAGTTATATATACCTACCTCACCAGTTACTACTTCTCCATTACTAATTAAAGCAATCGAGGGTGGGATATTCCATTCAAACATTGCAGGAGCAAAACCATCAGCAAGAGTAGCTGTTAACGAACCGTCATTAGAATTGCTGCATGAAGGAGAAGTCATAACAACAGTAGCTGACGGTGTCTGACCAAGAGCTAGAAAAACAGATGCTGTATCTGTGCATATTCCATCGGTTGCGGTAACATGATAGAATCCACCTCCTAAATTAGTAATTATGTTTCCTTGACCAAGAGGCTGTCCATTATCATCTTCCCAAGTATACGTAAACGTCTCTGGATTTGGATCTGTAACAGACGCTATCACCTGCCCATCCGCTGAACTCGCACAAGTGACAGCATTAAGAACACCAGCATTAAGTCCAATATCTCCTCCATCTGCGAATGTCCACATGATTGAGTCTTGACAACCATTAAGGTCTGTTACAGTAACAGAATATGTACCTCCTGGCATATTGGTTCTTATGGGTTGATCAAAAGCATCATCCCATAAAAAGGTATAAGGCATTGTACCTCCTACGGCACCTAAGGTAACCATACCATCACCACCTCCGCAACCAGGACCTATAGAATCTATAGTCATCTCTAATGAGAGTGGTTCACCTATTGTAAACATAGTATCTATGAAACATCCATTGCTGTTATCAGTGACTGTAGCTGTATATATACCAGGACATGCATTTGAAGCGGCATAAGTTGTAGCCGTAATGATACTATCACCTAACATTGCGCCAGAACTATCAAATACCTGCCATGAGAAATTCCCAACAAGGGCTGCAGTCATAAATACTTCTCCATCACAATCTCCAAAACAAGTTACATTTGTAGTATCTATTGTCAAAGTAGAAAAGGACCCCGCATCAAGACAAAACTCAACTGGATCGGATTGGCAATTTTGGTCGTCTATTGCAATTACTTCAAAACAGCCTTCAATAAAATCTGCAGGCGTAAATGGTCCATTAATTTCAAACCCCTTCGCAAAGTAAAAAGTATTCGTACCATCTACTTCATAGTTATAACCTCCATTCGAAAAAGGAGTACCACCAGATGCTAAAAATGAAACTACACCATTTGCAGTACCGTCACAAGAAGGATCAGAAATTATTACTACATCAATAGCAACGGTATCCGCCTCTAATGTATAACTTGCCGATGTGGAACATCCATTTTCATCGGTAATGGTAAGTGTATAATCTCCCGGAAGTAAATCATCTATGGTATCATCTACAAAATTTAGATTTGACCATTCGTAAGTAAAATCACCCTCCCCACCAACAATATTATCTATCAATACAGTACCATTTTCTTTATCAAAACAGGTAGGATTAATGCCATCCAAAGTTAATACAAAAGGAAAGGCACTACTTTCTACAATCATAATTGATTCATTTCTTACCACATTACTCGCATCGATTAAGGTTAGTGAATATGTTCCGGGCCCAAGGTCATTCACTGTTGCCATTTCACAATCTAATAATCCAGATCCACTTTCATTCACACTACCTGGCCCTGTAAGCGTCCAATTATACGGGCCATTGCCTCCTGAACCTGCAAATGTCACGGATCCAGTGTTAATACCATCATCCGTACTACAATGAGACTCAGAAATAAATATTCCGTCAGGATCTACCGTCACTTGTCCCGCTACAAGGTTAATCTCTGAATCTAGAAGAAGTATATCAGTTGCAGTTAAAGGTTCTTCAACTGTGATAGTAATTGCATTCGGATTTCCTGTCGTAGCCAAAATTGAGGTCTCACATGGATCGCCAATAATCTCAAAACATACCGTATATAAAATATCACCATCATTCAACGTCACACCTCCACCTGTGATGGGAGCATTAGCCCAAGCTAAGTTGATGTGACCGTCATCTGTTACAAGTAAAGTGGTATTAAAATCTCCTGATGATAATAAATTCCCATCAGGTCCTCCATTTAAAGCTGAGGTCGTTAGATCTAAATTAATAAATCTAAGAACTGAAGGATCAAATCTTGTCCTCCATTCCATGGAAGTAACGGCAACAAAATTTTCTACAGTAAGGTCAACACATACTGTGTCACCAATTGCTCCAGAATAATTACCGAATACCAATGATAGATCTTGTGATAAAACAGAGGAACTGCTTACCAAATAAAAAAAGATAATGGATATTGTATTTCTCAAAAAACGCATTAATGTAGTCATTTTATATAAGACCTATCAGCTAATCAAAACGTTGCGTAACTAATAGGTATAAAATTGATTTGTGTACATACACCAATCTAAATCAGGTGCAAAAATATGATAAATAATCATAATACAACTAACCTGATCATGTATAATAAAATATGATTTTGTCGACTATTACTAAGAACTCAAATGGGAAACGCAAATGTAACTAGACTAATTGGATTACAGATGAATTATTTTCAAATATTACAAAAAAATGTAATTTGTTTAAACTCCTAAAAAATATCTATTTCACAATATTTTATTATATTATACAAAAAAAGACGTCGAAGTGTATTAAAATGTGTCGGGTTCTGGGTATTGGTTACAAGCATAGGATGTTGATAATTATTTATATACAATCAATTAGCTCAGGTTGTATCCGTAGCAAATACTAAAAATTCAGTTGCTTTATGTAACCACTATAGAACATATCATAAACCTGATTGTATTAATAAGGAGTATGGATACGACGATTCTATAGATTACACCGTTTTATTAGTAAGAAAGCTTAGTAATCAAGATTTGGTTATTGACTTCACAAGACTTGTCGTTTAGTTCCAAAATTAATTTATAATTTATGCTTACTTTTGAGTACATTTAGAGAAATTACATTTTAAGAAACATAAAAAAATACACATCTATGGCATTTGATATAGACATGATAAAAGCGCATTATGATACGCTTGGAGAAAAACTTGCGGTTGCAAGAGAAGTACTTGGCAGACCTATGACGTTGTCAGAGAAGATTCTTTATTCTCACCTTCACCCTGAATCACCTCTTAAGGATTATGCAAGAGGTAAGGATTATGTATTCTACGCTCCCGATAGAGTTGCTATGCAAGATGCAACAGCTCAGATGGCATTGTTACAATTCATGATGGCGGGTAAGGACAAAGTGGCTGTACCATCGACTGTGCATTGTGATCACTTGATCCAAGCAAAAATAGGTGCAGATGCAGATTTACAAAATGCAATCAATACAAGTAACGAAGTATTCAATTTCTTAGAATCAGTATCGGACAAATATGGAATCGGATTCTGGAAGCCAGGTGCAGGTATTATTCACCAAGTAGTATTAGAGAACTATGCATTCCCTGGAGGAATGATGATCGGTACGGATAGTCATACCGTAAATGCTGGTGGTCTTGGAATGGTAGCGATCGGTGTAGGAGGAGCGGATGCAGTAGATGTTATGGCAGGAATGCCTTGGGAGCTCAAGAATCCTAAATTAATCGGTGTAAAGTTAACAGGTAGATTATCTGGATGGACTGCACCCAAAGATGTAATCCTAAAAGTAGCTGATATCCTAACGGTAAAAGGAGGAACAGGAGCTATCGTAGAATACTTCGGAGAAGGAGCGATCAGTCTTAGTTGTACCGGTAAAGGAACAATTTGTAACATGGGGGCTGAGATCGGCGCTACGACATCTACTTTTGGGTATGATGAGAGCATGGACAGATACCTAAGAGCTACGGACAGAGAAGATATCGCGGACGCTGCAAATGAAGTAGCGAGCTACTTAACTGCAGATCCAGAATGTTATGAAAATCCTGAGAAGTACTTTGATCAAGTAATTGAAATCAACCTTTCAGAATTGACACCTATGATCAACGGACCATTCACGCCAGATCTTTCTACTCTTGTAGGTAAAGATATGACTGAAAAAGCAAACGCTAACGGTTGGCCACTCGACATAGAATGGGGATTGATCGGATCATGTACAAATTCTTCCTACGAGGATCTATCAAGAGCTGCATCTATAGCAAAGCAAGCACTAGACAAAGGATTAGTTACAAAAGCTGAGTTTGGTATTAATCCTGGGTCTGAGCAAGTTAGATTTACAACAGAAAGAGATGGTATCCTTAAGATATTCGAAGACCTGAATGCTACAATATGGACCAATGCATGTGGACCTTGTATAGGACAATGGGCTAGATACAAAGACCCTATTAATGCACCTAAGAATAGTATTATACACTCGTTCAACAGAAACTTCTCTAAGAGAGCGGATGGCAATCCAAATACGCATGCATTCGTAGCTTCACCAGAGATCGTAGCAGCAGTAGCAATTGCAGGTAGATTGGATTTCAATCCGATGACTGATACGCTGACGAATGATAAAGGTGAGCAAGTGAAATTTGATGAGCCAACTGGACATGAATTACCGCCTGATGGTTTTGATGTAATAGATAGAGGATATAATGCTCCAGCAGAAGATTCATCTGGAATCAATGTTGTGGTAAGTCCTACTTCTGACAGACTACAGTTATTGACGCCATTCGAGCCTATCACACAAGATGACATGACTGATATGAGAGTATTAATCAAAGTGAAAGGTAAGTGTACGACAGATCACATCTCTATGGCTGGACCATGGTTGAAGTATAGAGGTCACTTAGAGAATATCTCTGAGAACTGTTATACGGGAGCGATCAATTTCTTTAATGACAAGCCTAACAGTGTACTGAACTATGTATCTAATGATTATGTAGGTGTACCTGACTCTGCCAAAGCATATCAGGCAAAAGGTATCAGAACTGTAGTATTTGGTGAAGAGAACCTAGGAGAAGGATCATCAAGAGAGCATGCAGCGATGGAACCAAGATTCTTGGGTGTCAATGCTGTAATCGTGAAGTCATTCGCAAGAATCCACGAGACTAACTTGAAGAAGCAAGGCATGTTAGCATTGACTTTCGTTGATAAAGCGGATTACGACCTAGTAAGACAAGATGACACCGTTACGATTGTAGATTTCGATCAAATGGCTCCTGGTAAGAACTTGACGATCAAGTTGGATCACCATGATGGTACTAATGATGAATTCCCAGTAGCACATAGTTATAATCAAGCACAGATTGACTGGGTAAGAGCCGGTAGTGCGTTGAATAAGATTAGTGCTGAGGCAGGTTTATAAAACAATATTTGATAGGTTGAGTTATTTTAAATAGCTCGACTAATTCAAATGATTAGAATAAATAGAAATGAAACCAGAGTGAGAGATCGCTTTGGTTTTTTTTGTACACAAAGCTCATTGAGCGCTTTCATTCGTCCTGTAGTGTGCTGAATAAGATTCGTAATGAAGCAGGTTTACAAAACAATGATTTGATGGGTTGGGTTACCTTAAACAGCTCGATTAATTCAATTGATTAGAATAAATAGAAATGAAACCAGAGTGAGAGATCGCTTTGTTTTTTTTTGTGCACAAAGCTCATTGAGCGCTTTAATTCGTCTGGTAGTGTGCTGAATAAGATTAGTGCTGAGGCAGGTTTATAAAACAATATTTTATGGGTTGAGTTATTTTAAATAGCTCGACTAATTCAAATGATTAGAATAAATAGAAATGAAACCAGAGTGAGAGATCGCTTTGTTTTTTTGTGCACAAAGCTCATTGAGCGCTTTCATTCGTCTGGTAGTGTGCTGAATAAGATTCGTGCTGAGGCAGGTTCATAAAACAATATTTGATAGATTGAGTTATTTTAAATAGCTCGATTAATTCAAATGATTAGAATAAATAGAAATGAAACCAGAGTGAGAGATCGCTTTGGTTTTTTTTGTACACAAAGCTCATTGAGCTCTTGCGATCGGTGAGCTGAATATTTTGATATACTTTACTTATTGACCAAATGTATCTTGACACCCTCCTAATAACAACCCAAGACGTATTCACCCCTCTCACCCCTTTTTTAGTAGTGTCTTCGACAAAAATTACATTGTGCCGAGCGATTATGACTGTAGTTCCTTCTCAGTAAATTATCAATCCTAGTACCCTATTCGCTATTAATAGTGACTTCGACAAAAATTACATTGTGCCGAGCGATTATGATTGTGGTTCCTTCTCAGTAAATTTAAAATCCTAGTACCCTATTCGCTATTGATAGTGTCTTCGACAAAAATTACTTTGTGCCGAGCGATTATGACTGTGGTTCCTTCTCAGTAAATTTAAAATCCTAGTACCCTATTCGCTATTAATAGTGTCTTCGACAAAAATTACATTGTGCCGAGCGATTATGACTGTAGTTCTTTCTCAGTAAATTATCAATCCTAGTATCCTATTCGCTATTGATAGTGTCTTCGACAAAAATTACATTGTGCCGAGCGATTATGACTGTGGTTCCTTCTCAGTAAATTTAAAATCCTAGTACCCTATTCGCTATTAATAGTGTCTTCGACAAAAATTACATTGTGCCGAGCGATTATGAATGTCGTTCCTTCTCAGT
>JBLHWH010000085.1:0-26155 GCA_047628935.1 Halioglobus sp.
CACCTTCTAATAACATATCAGCTAACAAAACTAATTCGCAATCTTGATCTAGTGATACATTGATGTTATCGTTACAAGTCATTACTCCTGTTACTCCATTTGAGAATTCTACTAAATTCACATCGAACGTACATTCCGTAGTGTTTCCATTAACATCTGTTGCAATGAAAGTATTTGTTGTCGTTCCCATTGGGAAATAGCCACCTGATGGTAAACCTTCTGTCTGCTCGATCGATGTTCCTACCTCTGCGTTTGAGTATAAAACTACTGCAAATGCCCCAAAGCCCAGTCCATCAATATCAACTGGTTCTAAACTTACACATGGTACTGGATCATTTCCTGAGATATACGTAGATTCTATCTCGCCTGCATTGTTATACCCTACTACAAAGTTAGTTGTGTTATTTGCTTTTAACTCTAACACATAATTCATACCTACTGGTATCGTAGCTTCTACCATCGCAGTTAATATCGAATTATTCATCCCCGCTGGTACCGCATAATCAACTGTTCCTTGCAAAGTCATATTACCATATTCAAATAATGCACCTGGTGCTATGGAATAAATATTAACAGTAACCGTTTCACTTGCTCCCGCATTGAATATGCCAAAGTTTACTTGTGTAATCTCTATAGGTGCTAGAAAACTGTTTTCAAAATATCTTAAGTGATTTGATGTATTACCCGCACAATCTAAAGCTGTATTTACTAAAGCTTCATTGATAGCTTGACTCGCTTCGGCATCAATTGGTCCACAAAAATCAGAGAATGGAACATTAAAGAAAACAATCTCCTCACATTCTCCAGGTTCTAACTGAACTCCTATATCACTTGGACAATCTATAATAGGCCCTTGAGTATCACCAACTTCTACTAAGATAGAACAAACAGATTGGTTTCCGTTAGCATCAGATGCAGTGTAAGTTACTAAAGTAGATCCTTCTGGATATGTACCACTAGCATTATCTGTATTATTAAAGTCATTTGTAAAAGTTACGACTTCACAATCATCAGTAGGTGTAGGATTTCCTATTGTAATATCAGCTAAACATCCCGCTGTATTTACTTCAAATACCATTGGAGTAACTCTTCTCATAGAAACATCATCAAACCCACAAGCTCCTGGAAAACCATTAGGATGTGAATAATTAATCACAGCCCTTGCAGTTGCAGTGTTAGCTGGAGCTTCAATACAACCACCAACATTAGTCCATACATTTGGTACTGTTGGGTTATATGTATCTAAAACAGTTCCAAAAGGACCATTTATTATAACATTTGCCGCGTCGTAAAACTCAATTTTAACTTCAGCAAAACTAGGCTGCCCGATCATCCCATCTAAGCTATTCGTAATGAAATTTGCATCCATACAAATCATTTCACCAGCTGCTACTGGAGCATCTTGAAACACACCAGCTCCTGCACCAAAAACTTTAACTGTACTTAAAGCAGGTAATCTGTAGTTACCATCTGCAAAAACATTTCCATACTCGGTCCAATTTGCAAAATCACTTATTGATAATAAATCAGAAAAATCGCCGTTTAATAAAAGCTCTTCAGAACCAGGACAAACAAGCGCTGGAGCTAAATCATCACCCGCGCAAATGCTAAGTGAAATATTTGAAAACTCTACAGCTATATCGTTTGCAATTGGAGCACCTGAAAAATCAGCTATCGCAATTACAACACTATTCATTCTTCCTGAATCAAATATAAATCCATTTACTGCTGTTCCATCGGCAATACTTCCGCCTAAAGAACAAACTCCTGGTCCATCAACCATAGCATCAAAAACTAAGGCCTGACCTCCATTTCCTGGTGCTCCAGTCCCATTTTCAATTCTAAACTCTATTAAGAAAGGATAATCTCCTGATTGAACATCGATATCAACATTGAAGCATACATCATTTACGTAAGTAGGAAAAGCTAAGCCATTTACTCCAGCTGCAGAAAATACATTTGCAGAACCATTCATCAATGTAATAGTTCCAGTATTGGTAGCACCATCATATGTCGTCAGTCCAGCTCCGTTCGCCGCTGCAAACGGAGCTCCAGACATTAAGTCAATTTGAACAGACTCTTCACAATCTTCACAATCAACACAGACACCCGCTGCAAGTGTACATATAGGGCAGATAGGGCATGGTCCTCCGTTTAGCGAAGCACTGCTTCCGTTTGCATCAGCAATGGTTATTGAGTGCACCGCTGCATTATCAGCAGGAACATATCCAATCAAGGTTGTACCAGTAATAGCTGTTGTAGCAGTGGCCGTTGTATATAGTGTCCCTGTAGCATCAAATAATCCTGCAATTGCTGTAACCGTATAAGGTGCAAGTCCAGGTGTTATTGTAATAGTCTCTTGAGCAAAGGTAACGCCATTAATTATTATTTGAGCATCACAATTACAAGGGTCACTGATTGAAATAACCACAGGAGGGGCAGGTGGACAATTAACATTAGAAAAATATACATTATCTATAAATAATGTTCCTCCTCCTGCAGGAAGTCCTGAAAGTATCATTTGAGATATCGCAGTTGTATTATCAAGAGTAAATGCAGAATTAGTAACCAACGCTGCATTAGCAAAATCTGCCATTGGAATAACAAAACTGTTCCAACCTAATTGCACAGGTGTAAGAGCTATTTCACCCTCTGTAACAGGACCACTAAAATCAACCAACTTAACTCTAAATGTTGTCATATTAGGTGTCCATACATCTATATGGAAACTTGTCATTCCTGATGCGTCAATTGGACTTCCAAACATCTCAATTCCGAAAAAATCTACATTTTCATATAATTTAGCATCGTCTCCTACTACTTGTAAATCTGTAAGAACAGTAGCCGCTGGAGACCAAGGCGTAAGCCATGTATCAACTGGCACATCTGTGTAAGCATTACTGAACATTGAAATAACGTCTGTTGTATCACATGATGGAACCGGTGCAGCAATGGCAGGTTCTGTAGGTATCACAACTGAACATGCTCCATTAACGATAATTGAAACCGGCTCAGAGTTACCTGCGCTACCTGCCCAATTGAAAGTCATATTCAATGTAAATATAGCTCCATCAGTCTCTCCTGTAATATTATATGTGAACGTTCCATTTACATCTGGAAAAGATATAGGATTACCTGCACCTCCATAAAAACCAACTAAGCCAGCTGGATTATCAACGACGGTAACTGATATATCAACATTCCCAGCCGAGTCACTTGTAATGTTATAATCCATCCCATTGGCTAAGTTCTCTATTGGAACATTACCAGTACATGCATCTGCTGCTGGAGCACAATCTCCTACGATAAAAGTTACCGTATCTGAATTCCCATTTCCACCTGATGCCCAATTAAAGAACATATTTAAATCAAATGGATCTCCTACGGTCTGTCCTGTGAGACTATATGAAAACGTTCCTGTTGGGTCTGGAAATGATATAGGATTACCTGATCCTCCAAAAAAGCCTACCAATCCTACTGGGTTGTCAACTACTGTAACTGTTATATCAACATTTCCACTGGCATCACTTAAAATAGTATAATCCATTCCGTTGGCTAAATTCTCAATAGCCACATTACCTGTACATGGACTCTGAGCTGATAGCACAGGCATACTAAACATACCTAAAACCAACATCATCATCAATGTTGATGATTTAATCCAAGAAGATAAATTTGATTTTAACTTTTGGTTTTTTCTTTGATTATTGTCTTTTGGGGATATTGACATCAATCTGCAATTTGGTGCTTTCACACCTCTGTGCAATTTTTGTTTTAACATTCTCATGAGCTTTACGTTGGTTATAAATTATAAAAAGTCCACATAATAGCATCTAAAACAGATAACTATATGTTATATATAATCTCTATATGATACTTAATTCACATATCGTATTTATATATTTTCATATATATACTACAGACAACTAAACACATACAGGTCAAATTACATACAAATTAAAGCAATTTATAATTAATTATATGCCATTTATTTCAAATAAATTTAAAAACTTAGTGTAATTTTCACACTTATTTTAATTCGACCACTTCTTTAATCGACATAAGTAAGATAATATTAAATGATAAAATATAATTTCCTTCTCTTAAGTGAGCTAAGAACAATAGTCTTCAGAATAGCTATATTCCTTATAATATCAATATTCAGTTTACAATTTGGTAATAGTCAAATTGTAAACTTGCCTTGTCAAACTGAAGATGTTGCCGTTGAGGATCTAGAAAGAAAAGATTTCGAGACACCCTCAGGAAGTACGATAGATCATAGCCAGGGGAGTATGCATAATTTTACTTTACCATTAGCCTCCGATTTTGACCCGTGCAAAATAATAACAAACATCACTATTGTAATAACTGCTATAGGGGTTGACCTAAGTAATCTACCTGGGGATTGCGCTAATCCTATCCCCTATTATTATAATATTGCTTTAGGCTGTCCGGACTTTACTCCTGCATCATGTAATACTGCCAATCTTCTTGGCGAGCCAAACAGTCCTACATTTACGAATCAAAACTTATCATACAATGGTGATTTTGATTTTGGTGAAAACTTATCAGTGGATATAGTACCTGTAATGAATATCTTCTGTTCAGCAGGACAAACTTCGCTTACATCAGACGCGGTTGTTCTAGATTATCAAATATGTGTTACAGTCACAATTTCTGATGCCCCATCTACTATTAGTGTAGATCTTGGGCCAGATATAAGTGTATGTCCGAATACTACAACAGTTTTAGATCCAGGTACATATACTAGTTACGAATGGGGCCCAAATGGAGAAATTACACCCACTATAGATGTTGGTCCAGGAAGTTATACAGTTACGGTAACAGATGTGAATGGATGTACTGACTCAGATGACATAATAATATTACCGTTTCCAGATTCAGATATCACCTTTGACCCCGTATCTCCAACTGTATGTGACAATGGCCAAGTATCTGTTAGTGTTAATGAATCGTACAGCTCGTATATATGGAGTAATGGTGAAAATACGCAGACAGTAAGTCTCTCGCCTGGCATGTATGATGTAACAATTACGGATGGAAATTTTTGTACTGCGGTAAGCTCTATCACGGTAGATAATGTCGCTCCTCCAAATGCAGGAAGTAATGATATTATTAATGTCTGTAATGATGATTCTACATATGATATAGATGGATTATTACTGGTACATGATGCAGGTGGTATCTGGGCAGATATTAATGGTGCTGGTGTAGATTTAAATATCAATTCTTCATCAGTGGATTTTGAAAATGTACTTCCCGGTTTTTATGATTTCACGTATACTGTAACTGGGATAGTTCCTTGTCCCCAGGACGCAGCTACTATTTCTATAGAAGTATTCGGTCAAAACAATGCAGGAACATCTGATATTGTTCAATTCTGTTCAGATCCTGGAAATTTAGATATCAATTTGTTATTAGGCAATCCTGACGCAGGTGGAATTTGGTCTGATTTAACTCCTCTAGGAGTAGACCTTAGTAATCCTTTTTCTGTAAATTTTAATGGAATCCCATCTGGCACATATGCATTCGAGTACTTATTAATTGCCAACGGTCCATGTGTAGAACAATCAGAAACACTAACAATCGTTATTCTTGATGCACCTTTTGCAGGAGATGACAATTCAGATACCGTCTGCGAAGGCACAATATTTAATCTTAATGATCTGATTAATGATGCCAATACAACTGGTTTTTTCGCAGATACTGATGGGTCAGGTGTATTAACTGGTAGTTCTGTAAATACGACAGGATTAGCTGGACAAAGTTTCAACTATACATTTTTCGTTGGGATTGGTGACCCATGCGGGTCCGATGAAGCAATATTTACTGTAAATATCGAATCTAGTGTCTCAGCAGGAGACAATAATAGTGAATCATTCTGCATAGGTGGAGATATTGACTTAAATGATTATTTAATAAATGAAGATGCAGGAGGCACCTTTGTTGATCTTGATGCTAGTGGTGGTTTGAGTGGGAACATACTAAATACTAATGGCATACTAGCTGGTTCATATACCTATCAATATGAGATTGGAGATGATTTTACTTGTCCAAAAGATTCTTCGCAGATTGTATTAACCTTTATAAGTAGGCCATTTATTAACATAACAGAAGAAGAAATATCAATATGTGAGTCACAATGCCAAGACATAACATTCAACCTAATAGGCACACCTCCATTTTCATTTCCGATTGAGATCTATTCTCTAGATGGTATATTGATAGCAAATGACACTGTAAATACTTCAACGAATTCATACAACCTAATCACTTGCAACTTGAATGATACGATTGGTTTTGCAAATGATACATTGAGTTTATTAACGGATAGTGCATGGATATTAACCATTCCGAGTTTGATGGATGCTACGTGCTCATTCACATTCTCGAATGATGCTGACACTTTAGACATATTCTCTTTTCCGAATGCCTTTTTCAATCTTGATACTGTCGCTTGCATAAGTGATACTTTAACAATAAACGGAACTGATTTTTTTCTAGGAAATAGTTCTTATCAAGATACAATTCCTGGATCTCGATGTGATAGTATCATATCTATCATGGTGAATTTTCAAGATGCAGATACTTCCTCCATCAACGAGATCCTTTGTGCAGGAGACTCTATCATGATTGGAAGTTTATTTTATGGTGAGAATAACTTATCAGACACCATTACCATATCAAATCCAAATGGCTGTGACAGCTTGACAATTATCAATGTATCTTTTTATCCGCAAGTCGATTCGCTGCTAATGGTCCCTCTTTGTGCTGGTGAGAGTACTACTATAAATGGTACTATATATAATGATACAAACATGAGTGGTACAGATACGCTTTTCAACCTGTCTAAAAATGGCTGTGATAGTATAGTGATGGTACAAATCACTCCTACATTAGGTATCGACATCATTAGGAATGATACGTTGTGTGTGGACGAATCTATTCTGATTGGCTCAGAAACCTTTGACTTTAGCAATCAGACTGGACAGGTTCTTTTAACTGGAACAGGCTGCGATACCACTGTAGATGTGGCTCTTAATTTTCATACTGTTGATGAAGGAAGCCTTACTGGTCCCTTTTGTTCTGACTACAATGAGACTATTAATGGAGTACTCTATGATATTAATAATAATGTGGGCTCCGAAACACTAGAAAGCGCAAGCAGTACAGGCTGTGATAGTATTGTAAATATCAACCTAATGTTTTATCCTAGTATTGAAGGTAATCTTGAAGGTCCTTTTTGTTCTGACTTTAATGAAACTGTTAATGGAGTATTATATGATATTGATAATAGTGTGGGCTCCGAAACACTAGAAAACGCAAGCAGTACAGGCTGTGATAGTATTGTAAATATCAACCTAATGTTTTATCCTAGTATTGAAGGTAATCTTGAAGGTCCTTTTTGTTCTGACTTTAATGAGACTGTTAATGGAGTATTATATGATATTGATAATAGTGTGGGCTCCGAAACATTAGAAAACGCAAGTAGTAATGGCTGCGATAGTATTGTAAATATCAACCTAATTTTTCACCCACTAGCCAACTCGATGCAAATTGTACCTCTTTGTGAAGGTGCAGACACCATTATTAATGGTATTCTATATAATGAAACAAACATGAGTGGTTCAGATACACTTTTCAATTTGTCTGTAAACGGTTGTGACAGTATAATCTCAACCGAAGTAACTTTCATCTCTTGCATTGTAGATGTATTTATTACCGCTACAAATAATGCTTGTGCAGGTGATAGTGTTGGTGGTTTTTCAATTGATATTATATCCACCATTGAAATACCATATACAGTAAGTTGGATGGGTCAAACAAATGGAGTAACTGATCAAGTAATAATTGACAGTCCACAAAACATGGTCAATGTCACTAATCTACCTTCGGATACATATACAATATCTATCATCGATATGGATGGAACGACTATCTATCAACAACCGATTGAAGTAATGGATATAAATCCGGCATTAGACGGAACTTGGGTCGAAGTTGAATCAATACTATGTTTTGATAGCTTGGGATCAATAGAATTTATAGCTGCGGGAGGAATGCCTATGTATAGCTACAACTGGAGCCAAAGTAACATTGGAAATACTTCAGCTGCAGAAAATCTATTAGCGGGTGATTATTCATTGACTGTGACTGATATGAGTGGATGTACAACTGACGCTTCTTATACATTGGTTAATCCCGATGAAATATCCTTTACAGCCACACCAATGGATCTTTCGTGTGAAGGCATAGATGACGGACAAATAGTCATATCAAATATTGCAGATGGACAAGGACCATATAGTATATCAATAAATGATTCTGTCTTGGTAGGTTTGGTTCTAGATAGCCTGCAAGCAGGTTTGTATGAAATCATAATAGAAGATATCAATGGATGCGTTCAAACTATGACGGAGGAGATTTTTATTGCAGGCGGTACAGATTTCGCATCGTATCAAATGGAATATACAATCACAATCGGTGATAGTGTAAACTTAATTGGTACTGTAACTGAAGACAGTGTAACTTTTGCATGGATAAATGATAGCTCTCTCAGCTGCAACGATTGCGCGACTCCTTTAGCAACACCACCTTCTACCACTTCTTATGATCTAACTATAACAAATCAACAAGGCTGTAGCCAATTAATTAATATTACTGTTATTGTTGAGGATGTAGAGTTGGTATTTGAAGTTGCCAATATATTCAGCCCTAATGGTGACAATATTAATGATGAATTAATATTCGATTATGGTTCTGAGAAAATACTAGCTGTTGAAATTTTTGACCGTTGGGGAAATAGAGTATTTCAAGAAGTACTATCAAATGGTGTTATATCTTGGGATGGTTTTTATAATGGAAATATATTATTGCCTGGAGTCTTTGTCTATAATGTACAAATAACAGACAGCGAAGGAAATACTGAAAGTAAGCTTGGTGATGTTATGTTGATGAGATAGACTACTGATTATTGACAATAGAATATTAAAAGATTAGACTTATTATTCTTCTGATTTTCTATTGTCTTTAATATTGAGTAGATTCATATTGCAGCTTTCTTTGCTTCCGACTGCCAAAACAAACTCTTGTTTTGTTTTTTGACCATTTGCATATTCGGCAGGTTTCCATATTGGCATATTACATACAGCGTCTAGTAATAGCACATCGACTTCTTTATCATCGGAAGAATTGGCAACATGTGCGTCTACTATTTGCCCATCTTCATCAACCGAAAACTTAACAGCTGCAAGCTTATAATTACCCTTAAATAGCTCACTATCTATTTTAGAGATAGCTTTCTTATTCATATATTTTTTGAGTTTGGTCTTGCCTTCTAAATAACTTGCTTCATTATCCGCATCTACAGAAAATGAAAAGTCATATACCTTATGTTCATTATTTCTCAAAGTGTTTTCAGGAATATAGTGCACAAAAACAGATATTTCTGATCCTATATCAGCCATTTCCATATTTTGTTTTTGCTCTTCCGTTAATACATCGGTTTTACTTGATGCTTTCTTCTCTTTCCCATTTACTGTTGCAAAAACTTCTACAGAAATAAATTCTCTAATCCAAGACGACTTGTAGTATTTATGGATATCGACTACTTTTTTGGCCGCGGTTAGTGTATCTCTATTCAAAGTTGGGTTTGGATAAACACGCATTACATCGAACCAAACATCGTCAACATTAGTGTTTTGCGAAACACCATTAATAGGCAATGCCGAAACAACTAATATTACCACAAACAATCTTACAAGTATATTTTTCATCTATCAATTTTATTGTTTTTTCCTTTATATAAGAGGCTAATAGTTTTATTATCTATGAAGTTCAATCTCACATCTAATACTTAAGCTAATTTACGTCTGTAATACCCCAATTAGTAAATAATATTTGTAAAAGAGTGTAAACAAAATGTAATTACTTCTAAAACAAACAATTAGTAAACTCTTCACCTAGAATCAATAACAATATAAATCCATAACAATACTACCTTTATCAAGGAATGTGAACTCGATACGCTCTCCAGCACCGTCCCAAATATCTAGGTATTTCTTCCAGTTACATGAAACTTTTAATTTTAAACTTGGACTCGTTAGTATATTATAAAAAGGATCTAAAAACACAATTAATTTCGAAGTACTGAATCCGTGATAATTCCTTTCTGAAGATATGTGATCCTTATACATCTTATTCGTTTGATTTTGTTTTTTAAAAACAACCTTATGACCATCTGGAAAACTCATTCTATAACAGTAAAAAAGATCCTAAATTTTGACTACCCCACCGCAAGCGGATGGAGCATTAGCCAAAATTCTTCCAACCTAAAGGTCGGAAATCGGATCTTTTTTGTGATAAGGCGTTTTATGCAAAAACATCTTTTTTATGACCCCGACGCAAGCATCGGAGAATTTAAGTATTCAAAACGGGCTATACCAAATTCCATTTTAAAAGATTTCTCTTTATTTTTATCCTTATTTTTAATCTCCATTCGATCCAAATAATTGGTTAAAGATTCATTTTTTTTAGGACACGGATAATCCAATAGAAACCCATCAATCATATATCCTCTTACATTATTTACTACTACTTCTACCCAATGGCTCTGTAATAACAATCGTCTTCTTTTTTCTCCAGCTTTCATTAGCAAATTTGCCAATCCTATGCTAGTCGTATTTAATATGATAAGACTATCACCATAAGGTACTTTACTAATTATTTTTGAGGTAACCTTTGGATGTTGCCTAAGATTCATGCCACCCTTTGCCCATATATACTTAAATGATTCATTTCCTTGACTCAAACACATCATCTGGAAAGTTAATAATATGCCTATTGTTGATAAATACCTTTTCATTTTCTTGTTATTTAGTTTCAACAAAGATGATGGCCTCTTCAATAAGATAAATCTAGTATCTATTATTCGTACCTGTTCTTCTATCAAATGTAGAAGAGTCTAATTTGATGAGTCCACTCCGAAAACTCCTCAACACTAAAAATGCTTCTTTTGGCGATATTTTCATTTATTTCAATTAACTGATGCTCAGGCATCACTGAATTTCAAAAAATACAAATCTCATCCAAAATAATTCATTTTGAAGAAATTGATACTTTTCGGAGTGGACTCATTGATTTTATCGAAATATATTACTTCTACACTTGTAGAAGCAATGTATTTATTCTACATTTGTAGAAGCAAAACAAAATTCATGCAATTATCTAAGACAGAAGAATTACTAATAACACATCTTTGGTCCCTTGGCAAAGCTTATATGAAAGATCTCATCAATTGTTATGAAGATCCGAAACCTGCAGCTACGACAATAGCCACTTTACTAAAAAGGATGAAAGACAAAGGCTATATAAACTATGAGTCCGACGGAAGGTCTCGTCTTTACTATGCGAAAGTAAAAAAAGAAGATTACGTAAATGGACAATTCCAAGGCTTTATGAATAATTTCTTTGAAGATTCAGCTTCCCAATTTGCTTCATTTTTTACTAAAAAAACCAATATGTCGAAAACAGAATTGGAGGAATTAAGAGCTCTTATTGACCAACAAATAGAACGTAAATCATGATAATATATTTATTAAAATCTACACTTTGCATGGCAATCTTACTTCTGTTTTACAAATGGAACATAGAAGATGTAGTTATGCATAAATTCAAAAGGGTGTACTTATTGGGAGCGATGGTTTTTTCATTATTGGTTCCTATTTCACCTACTGGATATTCATATACTGATGTTTCGTCCGATCTTGCAGAAGGTGCAACTATGATCACCTTGATCGAAGAATTTACATCAACCGCAGATCAGATAGTACCTATTTACTCCCTATTATTGCCAATTACAATTGCTTTAATATTCATAATAATATCAGGATTCTACTTTATAAAATTTGGTAGAAACATTTCATCTCTAATAAAAAAAGGATCAAAAAATCATTCTCGAGCATACCATTCCACCCGATTGGTCTTAATCGAAGATAAAATTGCGACCTATACCTTCTTAGATAAAATATACATCAATAAACAAGAATATCTTGATGGTCATATCAATGAAGAACTACTAACACATGAAAAAGCTCATGCAGATCAAAGGCATTCATTGGATGTCATCTTTATAGAGTTTTTGATTTGCATATTTTGGTTCAATCCATTATTAAAGATGTATAAACAATGTATTCAACTAAACCATGAATTTTTAGCGGATGAAGTTGTAATCAATAAATACCAACAAGTAAAAAACTATCAGTATCTACTTTTAGATACGATCAAGAATAACAATCAGATATCGCTGGCCAGTAGTATCAACTTTTCATTAACTAAAAAACGTCTAGAAATGATGACAAAAAATTCGACAGCAAGAAGAAAGAACTTGCTTGTATTAAGTACGCTACCTATGATTCTGATTTTATTGGTTGCCTTTGGTCGACCTGCGACAGCTCAATCTGATACAAAGACAGAAACGACATTGGAACAAGATCAAAACTTGCTTAGAGATTCTTATTTCAAGGAAGCCATGGTGCACTATACTGATATAGATGGAAATTCATATGTCAAAAAATATGATGCAATCCCTGGCCATATCAAAAGTAAAATGATGCCGCCTCCACCGCCCCCTGCAATACCTGGAGGCAAATCAAAATGGGCGAATTCTCTCGAAAAAGGCACAATTGTGAGTGTAAAAAATGATGGCTCGATTATCATTGGCGGAGATGGAAATGTACCTCCTCCTCCTCCTCCAGTACCACCTAAAGCACAGAAAACCCATAAGGCTCCTAAAGCAGTAAAAGGATCTAAAGCGCCTAAACCACCTAAACCACCTAAAGCTGTGAAAGCGTCTAAAGCAGTAAAAACAACAAAAATTTCTAAAGCTGTAAAAGCACCTAACAAAAAACAGGGATAGGCATCACAACACCGCCACCACGGTCAACTCTAAATAAGGTAAAGCATCTTGCCGAAAAAGGTTTAACGATCGAGCTTAACAGAATGAGCGTAAAAGATGAGGTGGCAAAAACTATTCAAGGAATGAAACAATAATAAAGTTACATTCTTAAGAATAAGTAGATAGTAAAACCATGAAGTTCACATTCCGTTCTGCTGGAAAAAAGTCTTTGTATATTGAGGATCGAGCTTAATAAAAAAAACAGAGGGCAAAAACCCTCTGTTTTTTTTGTTATTGATCTACAGGGTTATAGTCTAACCTATTTCTTAAATTCATGTTTCAGAAACATTTAATTATGAAACAAGAATGGAATATTGGACTAACCTTTTATAATGAACTTGTGAGAAAATGTGAAAGGTTTGATAGAAAAGGAAAAACAGTGCCATATACATCTGCAAATGGTCATATGTTTTCTCTACTCAATAAAGATGGGGAACTTGGTTTTCGATTTTCAAGAGCAGTATTTTTAAGAATACAAAACTTCCTTTTTGATCTCTTACAATGCTAAAATGAAAGGCTCCATTATGGTAACCGAGGAGATGAAAGAAGATCCAAATAATCTGATTTCTTTACTCAACGAAAGCTATAATTACGTTATGTCAATTGACCCAAAATAAATAGATGAGAAAAATAATAGTTAACTTATGTTGCAGTCTTGACTCTTACATTGAAGGAGCGAATAGAGAAATAAATTGGTGTTTTACGGATCAAGATTATGGGATGACCGACTTTCTAAATCGGATTGATAGTATAATATTTGGAAGACACAGTTACGTTCAATTGCTGGAAATGGCTCCTGATGCATTCAAGGATAAACGAAAAATTGTGATTTCTAAAACCTTACAAAATAAGGATTATGATGCTCTTATTATCTCCAAGAATATCAAAGAAGAAATAGAAAATATCACCAGCCAATCAGGAAAAGACATATGGTTCTTTGGGGGTGCGAATCTTATGTCAACATTTATTAATCTAGATTTAATAGATGAATTAATGATTGCAGTTCACCCTTTAATATTGGGTAGTGGCAAACCGTTATTCACAAATATTGATCAAAGAAAAAAACTAAAATTGATGGATTCTAAATCCTATTCTTCAGGATTGGTAATGTTACAATATCAGATAAATAAATCAACTGAAAGGTAATCTGCTAATTATAGCCCCGATCTCTTCAAGAAACCGTTGATCTATTTCATCAAAATGTGATAATTTAGCACTGTCTGCATCAAGCACACCAATTACTTCATCATCTTGCATTATTGGAATCACAATCTCCGATTTACTTGAACTACTGCAAGCTATGTGGCCCGAAAAAGCATCTACATCAGGAACAATGAGTGTTTTCTTTTCAGCCCAAGCTGAACCACACACTCCTTTACCCTTCTTGATCCTCGTGCATGCGATTGGCCCCTGAAATGGTCCTAAAACCAATTCATCTTCTTTCACAAGATAAAATCCAACCCATAGATAATTAAACTGCTCTTTTAATGCTGCGCTGATATTGGCAAGATTAGCAATAAAATCAGGTTCCCCAGATATCAATGCATTGATTTGAGGTATAAGCGTTTTGTATTGTTCTTCTTTTGTACCTTTTACAATTGTAAGATCTTCTGCCATTCTAATATTATTCAGATATGAATAGTAGTAACTGTATGAACATAAAATTGGTTTCGAGAAGACTTATCTTTTAGAAAAAACGATATTCAGAGTGATATTAGTTTTTATAAAACCTAACACTTTTTTCGCCAATACTAAAGACAAAATATACACCTGTATTAAGATTAGAAATATCAATATCGTTTCTAGAAGGATCAATATGAGCCTTAGTTATCATTCTACCTAATACATCAATAATATACACTTGTTTTGAGGAGTATCCATTAGTTGTGCAGATCAATCGTTGATCAATAACTATATAGGTATTGCTTTCATCCAAAAGACTTTCGTCTAACGCAGTAGTCTCATATACCTGACAACCGATATCGTCTGGGGACAATTCTACAGGTTCTCCAGGACTAAGGTCCTTATTTTCAAATCCTATATAATCAGCCGTGTACCTGACAGACTTAAACAATGAATTAAACTGAGGGGTGCCGCTTTGGATTCCTGGTCCTCCATTTCTATTTACCGGATTGATATATTTCCATACTTTTTCTTTCGTCTGAGTTATTTCTGATATTTCGCCGCTTGTTCCTTCTGTCGTAAGAATGTTTCCATTCGACATCATTTGAGCACTTGACATTCGAGATGAGTAAAAGCCTACTTCATCATATGACCATAATATCTCTTCATCACCAAACAATGTCTGATCCGAAAATTGGTAAAGTCCGTTCACCGCAGGATTATTCCAGATTTGGATTTGAGACCTCGTATTATAAATGTATTTATTGTTAAAAATGAGAAAATCCCCTTGAAAACTCCCTTCGTTAATCCAACTTACATCGTGCGCTTCATATAATATTCTATCTGTTTGTGCCCCATGATCATATGCTTCTGGATTGCCGTATCTATATAGAATATCTCCACCTTTTCCATACTTCCCTCCAATACTACCCGTAGCTTCCTGGATAGATGTTGAATGATCAATTATATATACCTCACTGTTATTCCTCGAACACACTGCAATCTGATCCAGTTCTTCATTGTAATCAATAGAGTTGATATGCAGCCAATCATGATTTAAGTCTAACTCTTCAGTGATATAATTGAGATTTATAAGCTCAGGGTGGTCCGCTACTATTCCAAAATTCAACTTACTCGCATCAGCATCTTGAATAATGTGATCAATTGCTGACCATCGCCATACAATACTGGCTTGATTGTTCGCCAAAGGTTGTATTTCCCAAATTTGCTCATTATAAAAATCCACTACAGTAGTCCTACCTTCTTGTACCGCTTGTTGCGCCGTTATCTTTTGCCAGACAGTGGCGAGAATATTCCCATTAGGCATCAGCAGCATATCGTGATGTACTACAAACCCTTCATCCGCAATTCGATATGACCAGTCTAAGTTTCCACTCCAAGAATATCGTTCGATAATCCCTCCTTCTCCTCCTATCATTGTAGAACCCGAAACCTGACCAATCCTTACTAGTTTTCCATCCTTAGTTATGAATAGGCCATTGCTAGATTTGTATTCACTTTCCCAAGAATTGACTGCGAATCCACAATTATCGATCAGGTAAGATATTCCATTATTACTGAAGAGTGTATATCCGTTCTCTGACTGTTCATTATTAAAAAACAATCCCATCGTCTGTTGGCCAAGCAAAGAACAATTACCAAAGCAAACAATAAAGAATAAAAAAAAATGCTTCATGATTACAAAGTACACAATCAAAACGAAATAAGCTTTTCTCTAAGACTTAAAAAAATGGCTGCCCTCGAAATGAGGTCAGCCATAAATTTATCTTTATCTAAATCCTAGATTAGAAATTGAACCCTATTCTTCCAAACAAATACATTCCGTCACTACCCATTTGTACTGAATCATTGAATCCTCCTTGATCAGTCCATCCATCAAACTGAGCTGTAGGGTACGTATTCAATAGATTATTTGCACCGATTGTAAATTTCAAACCTTCCGTAAGTTGATACCCAATACTCAGGTCTAAAACTCCAGCCGTTTCGTATTTATCAGTTGCTACTTCAAATAATGCATCTGCTTCAGCTTGATTTGTTGCTGGAGAATCTACCCATTGAAAATCTTGAAGTATCACTTCGCTAAATTGTGTGTAATTCAATTGAAGATTAAGTTTCCCTAAAGTAACTCCAGCATTGAATCCAATTTTAAAATCAGGAGCTGCAGCTTCCAAATATGCTTGAGAAAATGGCCCAAAAAATGTAAATTCATTTAGATCACCATTATTGATATTTTCTATTTCTGTATTATTGAAGTTAGCCGCTACCCCTACATTATATCCGTTTCCATCCGTTCCAATATGACCTCTATAACCAAGAACTAAATCAACTCCCGTAGTCTTCGTATCTACTCCATTAGTAAAGAATTGTGCAGCATCCGCACCTACATTAAGGCCAGAAGCATCGAATACGTCAGTTAATACAATTCTATCGTCTACACTGATTTGGTATCCGTCTACTGTTGCAGTAAATCCACCTGTTTTGTAAGTAAATCCTAAGGCCAAGTTACTAGCTTTCTCTTCCGTCAATGGGTTGATTCCAAAACTCTTAGCAACTGTACTTGTGTTTGATGCTAACAATGTTCTTACAGAAGACATACCTACTATATTATTAAACAGTAAGTTGTAATGAATCTGGGCTAGTGATGGCGCTCTAAATCCAGAAGAGACAGATGCTCTAGCTGATAGCCCATCTATTAGTTTATACCTAGTCGCTAATTTGAAGTTTACCGTACTACCAAAATCACTATAATTTTCATATCTCAAAGCTCCAGTCACTAAAAATTCATCTGATACATTTAATTCTGCATCTCCATATAATCCTATATTCGACCTATTTCTATCGACTTCATTAGATGGGCTGTAACCAGGAAACCCTTGTGAACCTCCAGAAGGTTGCTGACCAAACTCATTGATAAATGGTGACTGTGTGGTTGGGTCAGTGATTGCAACACCATTCACATCATAGTTTGCATAAGATGCTTCCTGTCCAGCAAATATTTGGAAATTCTCTGTTCTAAACTCTGTACCAAATGCAAGATTTAATCCTGACATAATCCCATCAAAATTCTGAGTAAAGTCTAATCCAGTAACATTCATAGATAAGCTGTGTCCACCTGCATCAAAATCAGTTGGCGAGCCGGCTCCTAGAGATGCATTATTTGATCCTTTGATGAAGTAGTGAAAATCATTGCTACCATAAGAATGACTAAAATCAGCTTTCCATCCATTGTCTAGATCATGTTTTACTCCTACTGTTGCCGATTGATCTTTTATTATCGATGTAATTCGAGGCGTAAATCCATTCGGATAAAGATCAGCTACCGCTCTATCATCTCCCTCAGCACCAGGTGCTCCTCTAGAAAATGCAAATGCATCAGTATCTCTGTTTCCAGATCCGCCAAAAAAGTAAAGATCTGTCTTTTCTCCAATCGCTTTTGATCCATTTACCATGAACTGAAATTGATCCACCGCCGCAGATCCATATCCTTGTCTCCATGCGAAACCTGGTCTTAGTGTTCTGTCTTTTGTATAATATTCAGTTGTGAAATTAATATATCCATCATCTCCTAACCCAACTCCGTAGTTGAGATCTATTTTAGTAGTATTCCCATCAAACGATTTGTCTCCATCTGGGTCTAGTGCTCTATTTGTACCATCTATATTGAACACTTCATCACCATATTGCTCATCATATCCCGCGCCTACTGCAGTACTATAAGCACCATATGTTACTCCACCAGATACTCCATCCGTCTTATCTTTTAGTACGATATTAATCACACCCGCGATAGCATCAGATCCATATTGGGCTGAAGCACCATCTCTTAGCACTTCTATCCTTTTGATTGCAGACGCTGGTATTGCATTTAAATCAGTTCCTGAATTACCTCTTCCTCTCGTACCGAATATATTGACAAGAGATGATTGATGTCTTCTTTTACCATTGATCAGCACAAGTGTCTGATCTGGCCCAAGACCTCTCAAAGATGCTGGGTCCACGTGATCCGCTCCATCAGAACCAGACTGCTTAGTTGCGTTAAATGAAGGTGCTGCATATTGCAGTATCTGATTGATTTCTACTTTACCTGTTTGTGCGGCTATTTCAGCAACATTGATAACGTCTACTGCGACAGGCGAATCCGTGGCTGATCTCCCGTAGCTCCTTGAGCCTACTACTTGTACTTCATTAAGTTGTACTCCTTCATCTAGAGACACATTCAATTTTCCATTTTCGTCAGACATGGCTTCCAATTCACCAAAGCCTATATAGGTGAAAATTAAGTTTGCCGGAAGAGTCGATACATCCAAAGTATAATTACCATTGATGTCAGTTACTGTGCCATTAGAAGTTCCTTTTTCCGATACATTGACTCCGATTAATGGATCACCAAAAGCATCATTTACTGTTCCAGAAACAGTATCCTGACCGAGTAAGATCATTGAAAAGCACACCATAAAGAGTGATGTAATAAATGTTTTCATAGTTAGTTTTTTTTATATAATTCATGCATTTGAATGCAACTAATATATAACAAAAATCTTAACATGTTACTATATCATAATTAATGATAAACATTTACAAAAAACCTGGCAGACATAAAATAAGCCTGCCAGAAATCTATTTTATCATTTACCCTCTCCTTCTTTCCAGTAAAATCATCATCATTAATCCTAATAAGACTCTATCATCGTCATTGGAGTCCATGCTTCCTACTTTCTCAATATCAAAACTTCGCCCCCAAAATGAAGGTTGTTTTTTTAATCTAACTATTGGCTTATTATTGGTATCCAATACTAGATAAGATGGATTGAATAAGTATCCAGTGAAAAAATTTAGAATTGGAATTTCTCCTAATAATGAATCCATTACTTTGACCCATCCATTTTCTTCACTCACCGAATATTGCAAATTACTATCTTCATCAATAATATCATATTGCGCTTTCCAGATTGACCTCCAGCCTTTCCTAGCTATTTTTCCAAACACATCTTCGTTTTCATCATAAAAAGCATATGCCGCTGAAAAATCTAACCACCTATCAGCTTTTATTGTGTAGTTAAGCTGTGACTTTGACTCATCGCTGAAAACCTGAATATTTTCTTTTAATTTGAACATCTTCTGCCTTACATAAGCTACCGTTCTCCCTCGACCATCTGTAGCGATAAAGTCATTTGCTAATGTTCCAATTTTAAATTTTAAATTAATTGGGAATTCAATGTTTTGCATTGTTCTGTGATATTTTCGGTGATAAAAAATAGAGTGCTAAAATATACCATCCTCATTATTGATGTATACCCTGTTTTCATTGGCCACGAATGTTACCTGTTTTCATTGGCCACGAATATTAAATATATGAATTAATTATTAGCCCACTGAGTGAGATCGCTTTCTCGTGTATAGATCATATTGCATTTTTCTATTTTTTCTCTTAATGAATCACTAAAGCCTCTAAGTCATTTATCCTTATCGCTTGACGATAAGGACAACTATATAATATATGTGCAATTCGTTTTACACACCGTTCTTCTCTAATCTAACTACTTTAGTTTAATTTATCCACTTGGTGACATTACATTTATTGAACGTTATGTTACTTTCTTAAATAAAAAAGATATAATTCTAAGCTAAAAAGCTATTCTAAATTGAGTGGATTTTTTCTACGATTAGATTACATTTGTTGTATGCAAGAGTCATTTTCTTTTATTATTCCAGTTTATAATCGTCCAGACGAGATACAAGAGTTATTAGAGAGCTTTGTTAACTTAAATGGAATTCATGATTATGAAATTGTAATTATAGAAGATGGCTCTACAATTACAAGTAATGAAGTCGTAATGCAATACGAAGAGCAATTAAATATTACATACTTCTTTAAAGAGAATTCTGGTCCAGGGGATTCTAGAAATTATGGAATGCGAAAAGCAAAAGGTAATTATTTTATTATTTTAGATAGTGATTGTATTTTGCCTGAACAGTACTTAAATGAAGTTATAAAAGCATTACAAAAAGAGTATATAGATTGTTATGGCGGACCTGACGCTGCTCACGACTCTTTTAATAATTTGCAGAAAGCCATCAATTTTAGTATGACTTCAATTATTACAACTGGTGGAATTCGTGGTAATAAAAATAGCGTAGATGCTTTTCAGCCTAGAAGCTTCAATATGGGTTTAAGCAAAATAGCTTTTGAAGCGACAGGTGGTTTTGGAAGAATCCATCCAGGTGAAGACCCAGATTTATCTATACGATTATGGCAAAAAGGTTTTAAAACAGCATTATTTTCAGATGCTTTTGTTTTTCATAAACGTCGTATTTCATGGTCTAAGTTTTATACACAAGTTAATAAATTTGGTATGGTACGACCTATATTAAATAAATGGCACCCTGAGACAAAGAAAATAACGTATTGGTTTCCTACCGCTTTTATATTTTCTGTAATAGGTTCAATTGTACTTGCGGGTTTAAACTTTTGTCTCCCACTATATGGTGTTGTTTTTTATTACATTATTGCTTTTATTTCCGCTTTTGTAAAAACTAAAAATATTATAGTTGCCTTTCAGTCTTTAGTAGCTATAACTATTCAGTTTTTTGGTTATGGTATTGGCTTCTTAAAGTCTACGATTTATATTCATATAATGAATAAGAAACCACAAGATGCATTTCCAAAATTATTCTTTAAAGACAACTCGAATGCATAGATTTAGGTACACCGTGAAATTACTATATAAAAGTAGAAATGTTCAATAAAGATAATGAGATCAAATGCTTGTCGGACAGACAAACCTGAGTATCATATATAAAGTCCTATTATCGCTAAAACAGAACGAATTGTCACATTTGGTAGCACTGCATGAAAACGATTTAATCCCAAGAGAATTAGCGCTGACAAAAACCCGCTCTATATTTTACAATTTTACAATTTTGAGATGAGATCATTAGTAAAAAAGATCCTAAATTTTGACTACCCCACCGCAAGCGGATGGAGCATTCGCCAAAATTTTTCCAACCTAAAGGTCGGAAATCGGATCTTTTTTGTGATAAGGCGTTTTTATGCAAAAACATCTTTTTATGACTCCGACGCAAGCATCGGAGAATTTAAGTATTAAAATGCATAAGAATGTTACTTTTACTTTTCAATTTTAACGGAAGACAAATTTTATCCAATGGAAGGACTTTTTACAATCGACAGTTTATTTACTCTTGTAATGCTTATTTTACTCCAAGTCGTACTGGGCTTTGACAACTTGCTTTACATTTCTCTGGAATCGAAAAAAGCTCCCGCTGAAAAACAAAGTTATGTTCGAAAACTAGGTGTCGGAATGGCCATTGTTCTTCGGATAGTATTATTATTTGTGTTAATGTCATTGATTCAATATTTCCAAGATCCTTTCGCTAGTCTTCATGATAATGGCATTATCGAATTCTCATTTAACATACACAGTGTCATAGTATTAGCCGGTGGGGCATTTATCATGTACACAGCGATCAAGGAAATTTGGCACATGATGAATCTTGATGAACATGACGCAGCAAACAAGTCACGTAGTTCAGTTGGGAAGATCATCTTTTGGATTGTCATTATGAATTTGGTTTTCTCTTTCGACTCAATATTGAGTGCTATGGCGTTGACAAGTGGAATGGAATTTCAAGCACAAATGGTACTTATGTCAATAGCTATTATCTCAGGAGGTGTTCTTATGATTGTATTGGCTGATAAGGTATCAGATTTCCTTCAAAAAAACAGAATGTACGAAGTGCTTGGTCTATTTATATTGTTAATAGTAGGTATTATGCTTCTTTCTGAAGGTGGACATCTTGCCCATCTTAAGTTATTTGGAAATCCAGTTACAGCTATGAGTAAAACCACATTTTACTTTGTGATCATAGTGCTAGTACTTATAGACCTTGTCCAAGGTAGATATCAAAAAAATCTTCTAAAAGCAAGGGATAATCACGAACAAACCTAAAGTAGTCAACACATTTCAAAATATTTTTTAAAAACCATTCCTGTAATTTATATTGATTTAAGGCTACAAAACCGCCTCTAAATCAATACAACCGCTATACCCGTATAAATACCTGATTTTATAATAATCCTATTACATCCAAGATATTTCAGCTATTTTAGAAACATATTAAAATGTCATGAACCCCTAACAGCACAATATGAATACTAGATCAGATTTCCTTTCCACTTTTTTCTATGTCGTTATGTCTTTAGATATTCATCATCCGCGCTTCCCGAATTTTGATAACTCTTGAATATTTATTTCTACAACCACAAAACTTCAAAACATGAAAAACAAAATTTTAGCCGTTATTGGTATACTCATTTTCGCATTCGTTCTTTACACCTATTTCACTACCCTAAAAGAAGATTATTACATTGATGGAGATAGCGATATCGTAGTTGTATCAGCAGATGGTCAGATACCAGATCGAGTGGAGTTACCCCAAGCCTGGAATAGTGATACTAGAAATGACTTTTGGTACACGAGTCAAGGGTCCGAAATAATGCCTTATGATTGGTTTACTTGGCTAGAGCAATCTGATAATGAGAAGTTAATTAGAAATGCTCAGTTCATGGAATCTTTAGGTTATCTACCTCAAGCTTCATCTAAACAAAATCCCTCAGGTCTACCTATTGGATTTGCTATAACCAGAGCTAGAGAGACCAAAGAAAGAGGAGTAGGATTTACGTGTGCAGGATGTCATACCAATCAAATAGATTATAATGGCAGCAAAATATTAGTCGAAGGTGCACCTACACTTGCTAATTTCGTTGGACTCTATGGCGAAATTGTAAAATCTTTGCATAACACCCAATTGGACGATACAAAATTTGAACGTTTTGCCCAGCGAGTTTTGAAAGATAAATATAACCAAGATGCCGCAGAAGATCTTAGAGAGCAAGTAAAAGAAAAGGCAAGATCAACTGCAGAAAGACAGGCTGTAAACGCTCTTCCACTTGATTACCCAGCGGATTTTACTAGCTATGGCCGTTTAGATGCCTTTGGGAATATTATGAATGCCGGGACAGCTTTTGGTTTAGATAAGCTTGCGAATAAAAACTTTCCTACTGGACCTGTCTCCTATCCTTTTCTTTGGGGTACACACCAATCTGATGTGGTGCAATGGAATGCTTCAGCACCTAATACGCCAGTCGTAGGTCCACTTGCTAGAAACGTCGGTGAAGTCGTTGGTGTATTTGGTGGATTGAGCATCCATGAAGCACCATGGTGGCAACAACTGATAGGTATTGATGTAGCATATTCTTCTACTGTTGATTTCAAAGGATTGGGAGAATTAGAATCATGGATTATGGATTTACGATCTCCAGCATGGCCTGAAAAAATATTACCTCCAATAAATGCCGAAAAGGTAGCACAAGGATCTATTATCTTTGCTGATAAGTGTCAATCTTGTCATAAGGTAATGTCAAGATCTCAAGAAGGAGAGCTATATGTTTCAAATAAAACATTATTATCTGAAATCGGGACAGACCCGATAACAGCTTGGAATGCACATAATTATCAAGCTAAAACATTTTTCTTAGAAGGGCAAAAACAAGATATACTTCTAGGAGATACATTCGATATAAAAACTGCTGCAATTGATATTCCAGTAAATGGAGCCATTGGAGTTGTATTAAAGAGACCTATCAAGGCTATAGAAGCGGGTTTAGCACCAGGAAAACATGCTGGAGTCGAGGCTTCTAAGTCGGCTCTAATAGAAATGATTACGGAACATTTGAAAAAAAGTAACGAAATAGAAAGTAGCAAAGATGATGATACAAGTACTAAACAAGTACCAACAGCACTTGGCCCTGGATCGGAACCTATCGATTTAGACAAATTAGTTTATAAAGGAAGGCCGCTAAATGGTATTTGGGCTACTGCACCATATCTTCATAATGGATCTGTCCCTAATCTTTGGGAATTACTGCAAGTACCCGCACAAAGAGTAAAAGAGTTCCATGTTGGAAACCGTAATTTTGATGATGTTAATGTAGGCTTTGATATAATGTCAGGACCGTCTGTCTTTAAAGTAATGAAGTCGGATAGCACCATAATGCCTGGCAATTCTAATCTTGGTCATGCGTATGGTACTGGCTTAAGCGATGATGACAAATGGGCCTTAATAGAGTATATGAAGTCGCTATAATTTTAACTATCAATTGCTCCAAAATAGACATGTTCCTGCGTCTATTTTGGAGCTTTTATTTTTGCATTTCCAATTATACTTCATTTTATCTTAACAACTTCTTTTAATCATAGTGCACAATTTCGATTTGTGCAGTAGGCAAATATTTACTTACTTTAGTAAAAAAAATTAAATTACTTTCTTAAAATAGATGCCACCGATTATACTGATCATCCCACATGTTAGATAAGCTGACAAACCAAAATTTCATGATAGGCTTAGATGAATTAAATGAAAAACTTGATAGATTACTTACAATGCATGGAGACGTGTCAAAAGTAATTGATAAACTGAAGGGGGAAATAAAAATCCTAAATGAGTCCGATCAGTATAAAAATAACCAAGAAAATTTAGGAACAAATTATACAGAAGAGGTCAAAAAACATCCTTCTGGCACACCTAATCCTATTAAAGATACCCCGACTGAATATAGCCCTAGACAAAGAAAAGAAACAAATGAGAGAACAGCTTTCTCAAAATCTGAAACACATAATTATCAAGTAAAAACATCCGAGTCGAAAATTGATATTGAAAAATTAATTGGCGAAAATTTAGACAATAAAATTGGTATACTAATATTGATAATTGGAGTTACTATCGGAGCAAAATATTCTATTGATAATAATTTGATTAACCCTTTGACGAGAATAATACTGGAATATATCGCAGGAGCAGCCCTGCTAATAACTGGAATAAAACTAAAAAATGAATACACTAATTACAGTGGAGTACTTGTCAGTGGAGCAATGGCAATTTTCTACTTTATTACATTTTTTGCTTATAGTTTTTATGATATATTCAATCAATTAGTTGCCTTTGGGTTGATGGCTATATTTACGATATTTACTGTAATTGCATCATTGAACTACAATAAGCAGGTTATTGCTCACATAGGATTAATTGGCGCTATTGCTGTACCATTTTTACTTAGTGATGGTTCTAGTAATTCAGTTTTCCTTTTTGGGTATCTTCTCGTTATCAATATTGGAATATTCTTTATTAGCCTCAAAAAACAATGGACCATATTGTTTTATAATGCATTTGGGCTTACATGGTTAGTCTATCTATTTTGGTATGCATTTTCATCAGAAATCTCAAGAGCCTTTATAGTAGCATTTGGTTTTGCTACAGTATTCTTCTTATTATTTTATGCAATATTCATTACTTACAAAGTAAAAAACCTAGTAAAATACAAAATAGGAGACATCATTGTCTTGTTGTTTAATTCTATGATATTTTATGGTGTTGGTTACTCATTATTAAGCACAAGTAAATTTGGATCTTCCTGGCTTGGAATTTTCACTGTAGTAAATGCTTTTATCCACTTTGGAG
>JBLHWH010000086.1:0-25950 GCA_047628935.1 Halioglobus sp.
ATGCAGAAGTTGAAGTTCAAAGAAATCTAACGTCTTTGATTAAATCCCCTCTTCCCTTTGAACGTTCTTACATTTCGGCTCCTTGCGATCTTAATGCAGAAGTTGAAGTTCAAAGAAATCTAACGTCTTTGATTAAATCCCCTCTTTCCTTTGAACGTTCTTACATTTCGGCTCCTTGCAGTCTTAATGCAGAAGTTGAAGTTCAAAGAAATCTAACGTCTTTGATTAAATCCCCTCTTTCCTTTGAACGTTCTTTACAGTCTATCTCCTTGCAGTCTTAATGCAGAAGTTGAAGTTCAAAGAAATTCTTACATCGTTGGCTAAATACTCTTTTCCCTTTGAACGTTCTTTACAGTCTATCTCCTTGCAGTCTTAATGCAGAAGTTGAAGTTCAAAGAAATTCTTACATCGTTGGCTAAATACTCTTTTCCCTTTGAACGTTCTTTACAATATAATTGATTTTTCGCAGGCCATATTTTCTCAATAATAACTTAACATCATATACAATGTCCATTTTTACATTTCGATCAACTCGAAAGTAGATCGGAACTTCCATTTTCTCAAAATCCATGAGTGGTTTTGATATATCGTTCAAAATTTGATCTAGTTGTTTCATGGATACTAGATATTCATTGATTTGGACTTTTGGATTTTCTCTATCCAGCTCTTCTCCGATGTAGATATTATATTCTGATGCTTCATGATTGACTTTTATAGCCGTTTCTGTTTCAGGTAGTTCTATCGTGACTTGCGCTGCCGCCGTCCTCAGTACAGTGACTGTCATAAAGAAGAACAATAACATGAAAATAATATCTGGCAATGAAGCTGTGGATACTTCTGGGCCATCTTTTTTCTTTCTTTTGAATGGCATATTATAATTGTTGAATTGGTGAATTGATGAATTAAACCTAGGAGGTTTTTGAAACCTCCTAGGTTTCTGAACTGGCTATCATATTATTCCATTTTGAAAGGATCTGCTTCGCTGAGTTTCATTGGATACTTTTTTAGTACCGTGTTTTTATCTGCAACAGCTAGATCTTTATAGTTTGAGTTGAAATTTGCTTGTGCCATATCATTTCTTAATGATGTATAGGCTTCATGAATGTGTGCGTATATTTTCACGTAGGTTTCGTAAGATGTATTCACGTCATTCTGAAGAGAAATAATGGCTTTATCAGGACTTTTAGGTTTGTTGCTGTCGCCTCTTGGGTTATTCACAAAGTCTATCACGATATCTTTCATCCTATTGATCTCAGTAGGTTTTGATTCTACTAGCAAGTTATCATCAGCATTTACAAGTATCTTAAGTACATTATTTTCAGGTGCTGGACCAGGAGGGCCCTCGTAGTATTCTGGTAAAATGACAGGGATTCCTTTGTCCTCCGCTATCGTAGTGACAACAAGGAAAAATATCAAAAGTAAGAATGCTATATCTGCCATGGAGCCAGCGTTGAGCTCGGGCATTTTTCTATGTTTTCTCATATGTAATTCTGTTTTATAAAACGAGTATGAGTGTTAGTCCACTTAGAGGCCTGATGTTATTTTATAAAAGAATTACTGCAGTAGGTCTTTGGAGGATTAGATGTATCGGAATGTATTTTTGGTGGTTAGCATGTATAAAAAATGGAAGACGGATGGAATGGAATAAATATTTTTTTGGAGTTTTTCTTAGAGGATTGAACTTGGATGATGCGCATTTTGTGAGAAGGAGGATTTGTGAGCGTTGTTCTTAGATAATTGTATGGCATCGAGGTCTTCGACGAATTAGGAATGGGATGTATTATCGAAATTCTGGATTCGATATTTACAAATACTGACTTGGGTTAAAAACTTACTACCCGATTAAGCTAGTCTTGTGTAGAATCGCTAATTGAGGACCATAACATCTTGACATATTTTCTTTAGTAAATGTAGATTCTGTATCACCATAAGCAATCAGTCTCTGGTTCAGAAGGATTACTTTATCGAAGTATTGCTCTACTGTTGATAGATCATGATGTACGACCAAAAGTGTTTTACCCTCTTGCGCTAATTTCTTCAATAACCCAATAATGATTTCTTCAGTTAAATTATCAACTCCGACGAAGGGTTCGTCTAAGAAAAACAATTCTGCTTGTTGGCATAATGCTCTTGCAATGAAAACACGCTGTTGTTGACCTCCAGAAAGTTGACCAATTTGACGATCGGCTAAATCAGTAATTCCTACATCTTCAAGGGCTTGCATGGCTATGGCTTTATCGTTAGCATCAAGCCTCTGCAAAATTTTTTTATGAGGATATCTACCCTGCATGACTACATCCATTACTGTTGCTGGAAAAGACCAATCTACATCGTCTTTTTGTGGAACATAAGCTACTCTTTTTCTTACATGAGCAATGTCATTTCCTAATACATTGACTTCACCAGAATTGGTATCTATCAGACCAAGAATGGCCTTAAATAAAGTTGATTTCCCAGCTCCATTTGGACCAATTACTCCGTAGACATTACTACTTTCTACATTGACAAATATATTGGTCAGAACACGTTTTCTTTCATAACTGACGGATAGTCCTTTTACTTCTATAGTCCTCATATCATTTATTAAATTTTGTGACAGCTAAGGCTAAAGCTCCCAACATCACTAAGCATACGATAAGATAAATTAACCAATTATTTTCTGAATTATCACTATCGATTTTGGTTGCAGTCATTATGTTTTGACCTAAAGCTTTAACAATTACATCTGTGTTGTGTCTTAGCATCTTAATATAAGTTGGCCCTTCACTATCCTCATCTCCTATAGAGTCCGCAAATAGCTCACCACCTATTTTCACATTGTTATCTCTCGCTATCTGTTGTATTACTTGAGGATTGATCGTACTTTCTATGAAGATCGCTGGCACTTCCGATTCTTGTATCGCTTTTGCAACTCTCACCATGTCTGAGGTTTGCGTTTCTGCCTCAGTACTGATGCCTTTAAGCGCATTGAGCCTTATATTATATCTTTTACCATAGTAGGCAAACGCATCATGACTGGTTACCAACATTCGTTTTGCTTCTGGTATTTTTTTTATTTCAGTAGCGATATAATTGTCCAGTGCCGTTATTTCAGCTTTGTACTTTTCATAGTTTGCAGTATAAAAATCTGCATTTATTGCATCCGTTACTATCAATGCTGTTTTAATATTTTCTATATATTTCAAACCATTACTTGCATCCATCCAAGCATGTGGGTCCGCTGCATTTTTATACCTTTCACTTTTGATTACATTTACGCCCTCAGTTATAGTGTATACCTTTGCCGTCGTCCCACTATTTTCTATAAGTTTATTGATCCACCCTTCGAATGTCAGTCCATTTACTAAAATTATATTCGCAGATTTCACCAATTGAGCATCAGAAGGTTTTGGTTCGTACAAATGAGGATCCCCGCCAATCGGGACTATACTGAATGCTTCTATTTTATCTCCTCCAATATTCATCACCATATCCTGGAAGATCGATGCGGATGATACTACTTTGATCTTACCTTGTGATATGGCAGTCATTAAAGTAAATAGTAGTAGAATTAGTGTGCTTATATATTTCATCTTTATCCTTTTCTGATTAGTAAATTTTGAGCGACCACAGCTGTGATCATAATTTCCTTCTTATTGTCAAGGTTTACACTCATAGAACCATCGTATGGCACAGAATCAATTACTGTGATTATAGTACCCAATTTCACATTCAAGGAATTGAGATATTTCAAAAATTCAGTTGTATTATCTTTAACTCCTACCAACATACCTTCTTGACCTTTGTGCATATCAGATAATGGTGTTTGAGATCTGATAGTAAACTTACCATCTGCATTAGGGATCGGATCACCATGTGGATCGAACTTTGGATAATCAAGAAATGCATCTAATCTCATGATCAACTCCACAGATTCTATATGCTCCAGTTGCTCCGCTATTTCATGCACTTGATCCCAGCTGAATCTCAGTTTTTTAACTAAGAATACTTCCCAAAGTCTATGCTTTCTAATGAGTTGGGTAGCTTGCTTAATACCTTCGACTTTGAGGGTTACTCCTTTGTATTTTTCGTAGTTGATTAAATCTTTTTCAGCCAATCGTTTGAGCATATCAGTTACCGAAGCCGCGCTGGTTGAGAGACGTTTGGCTATAGCATTGGTGCTAGCACTTTTCTTTGCCTTTTCTGATATTTTGAATATGGCTTTTAGATAATTTTCCTCTGCTGTTGAAAGCTTCATTTTTAATTCTTGTAATGCAAAGATAATATATTTTTAGGGCAATCTAAATATTTATTTTGAGTGACTAAAATACATATACCGCCTTTCTTAAAAATGAAATTGTAGTTTTGCTAGCAAAAATCAAATCTTTATGAATACTGATGACCTCACCAAACTTATAAAGTCCAGAAGATCGATCTTCCCTGTCATGTATAATGATCGTCCAATTGACAGAAAAACGATACTCACTATTCTTGAAAACGGAAATTGGGCCCCTAATCATAAGAAGACAGAACCGTGGCGATTCAAAATCTACCAAGGAGAAAGCCTCAAATATCTAAGTAAATACATGGGTAATTATTATACCGAGAACACACCTCCTGAAAAGTATTCAGAAATAAAATATAAGAAAACAATCGAAAAATCATTAAAGTCCGCTTGTGTAATAGCACTTTGTCTATTCGATGACCCGCACATAACCATTCCAAAATGGGAACAAAGAGCTGCTTTAGCATGTGCTGTACAAAACATGTGGCTCACCTGCACTTCTTTAGGCATTGGAAGCTATTGGAGCAGTCCGAAATCAATCATTAATGCCGATGAATTTCTCGGTTTGTCAGAGTATGAAGAATGCTTAGGATTGTTTTATATGGGTTATACTGACATTACTGAGCTACCCGCTAAACGTGGGCCTATCGAGGATAAGATTGATTGGAGGTAGGTGAAATTAAAAAAAACTAAATTAATGGTAATTCAACAGCATGGTGATGGATGCCGTTTAAGATTTGTAAGGAGGATGGGAAGTTTTTGGTCGTTGTGAAAGAGATTATATAAAAATTTCAGCCATCTACATTGTGTTTCTTTCTACCAAAAAAATCAATATATTATTGATACATATACTCCCTACTGCACTCTAACCGATATTCCATGAGCAAACTAATACAAAAATATCTTTTATTTCTTTTGATGACTGTGTCCTTTGAGACCGATTAACAAAGTAGAAGTGACAAACATTTTTATACAGAGTTCTCAATTTCAGAATCAAATATCACGTCATCTGATAGGCATGAAAATCAATTCGGTCCTTCAAGTCTTGCGTTTCAGTTCGGTTATCAAAATAATCTAGGAAACAGCAATTTATTTTATGATTTAGCCACTGGTTATAATTCACTAAAGATTCATAACAAAACTGGTCGATCAGACCATCATGCACCCCATACCAATACAGGGAGTCTAGTGAAATTAAATTTGTTAAGTAAAACTGGATATCAATTTTCTAAATTTTCGCTAAATTATGTTTTTGGAGCCTATATAAATTTAAAGGCTAATACTAGATTCATTATGGAGTCAGGGACCGAAGAAATATATGAAGATCATTTTCAATTGATCGGCGATTACATTAGTTTTAAGTCAGTCAGTCTAATATCTTCAATTGAAGTAGGTTATAAACTTACTAAACACACAGAAATTTGGTTACAATACGGGGTAAACTTTCTAGAAGGTTTGAATCCATATAAATTTAATCTAAACAACAATCTATTAACAAACTTTGGATTAGGAAATCGACAATACTTATTTTGACAAATATTACTGATCCTCCTACCACAAATCAACTGTATTCAAAATGAATTGATCTAGAATCTCAATCTATTACAAACGGTTAGGGTTTTCTTTCCTAACACATCAGTATACGCCAATAAATAATCCTCTCCCCCCTCTTTGATTTTAAGCTTAGAGATAATTTGTTTCGGGCTCAAAGGATAATTCTTGGATATAACATTCGCTTTCATCCCATGCAGATGCATTTTGATCTCCTTTTTATTGGAGGAGATGATGGCTTTCACCTCAAAAACACGACCAAAATACTTATCTACTAAGCTATCAGAAGTATATAATTGAGTATTAGGATGTATCTTTTGAAGGCCTAAGGATTTAGCATTCCTATTATGCAACTCAGATTTGACTAGTGAAGCTGCAGGCTGGTAAATATACTTTTTAGTTGTACTGCATTCTACATTTGTAACTCTCTCAAGATATTGGGCACAGTAGTTTGAAGTTTGAATATCTAGATTAACAACTATAATTTTTGGATTGCTATTTTGTTGTTCTCCAAGTTGAAGAAGCAATTCTTTCACATCATTTTTGATACTGATTACCCATACTTTTTCCACATTCTTAAGAACAGAAATACATTCTGATATATCCTGCATAGGAGAAAGTTTGATCATTACTTTTTTTCCCACAGAAAGCAATTGATCTTTCAATGCTACTATATTCGGTTCATAATTAGTGATGCTAGTTTTTCGATTACCATCAATTCTTCGAGATGGATCGATGTAAATCCAGTCATATTGTTTTTTATTCGTCTTGAGGAATTCTTCGGCAGTATCGTTCGCACCTTTACATTGATCATATCCTAGAACTTTAAAATTGCTAATTGTTGATTGGAACAACTCCTTATTAGGTTCTATATACTGGCATTCTTGAAATTTACGCCCTAACAGATAGCTATCAATACCCATTCCTCCTGTCAAGTCTGTAAAGGACTCACCTTCTATTAAATCAGCTTTAAATTTTGCTATCCTTTCAGACGAGGCTTGTTCAAGTGAAACTTTTGGTGGATAGATAAAATACTTATGATCAAGAAGAAATGGAAATTTACTGATAGCTATTTTTTTTCCTTGGATCTGTTGGACCAAAAACTTCATTGAGACGTGATCAAAAGGTGATTTTTGAAGCAATAATTTATACAGATCACTTTTAATATTAGCATCTATAAAAGCCAACACTTCTTCCGTCACGTAATCATCAATCTTAAAATTATTCACTATCAGATTCTACTGATGAACTATTCGGTAGATCCTCTATTCTTACATCTCCGAGATATTCAATTGTTCCTTTTTTATCACCAAATGACTGGATATCAAATCCACCCCACGATCGACCGCAATCATTGTGAATTCTTGCCGCGTTTAAGATAAGTTTTGCCCCTGGTTTTACTATAATCTTTGCACCAGCGGGCATATGTGTTCTGCACGATAACCTAAGTGTTATATCTTCTTCTATGATGATATCTCCTTTCATATCTACCGACCTGTTGAGTTCAAGGTCTTTCCTGACTATGAGCGATTTTTCTGGGTTGTATGCACACCAGTCTTTTTTAACCAGGCCTCTTACTTTTGAGTTTATCCTGTGCATCGTCTTCATTACAGTTCCTATTTGGCAAGGAGATAATGCTCTTTGGATATTATTGTAATCCATCATATTATTTGAGATCACACCAGCACATTTTCCATCTTCAGTACTAGACCAGCAATTTGGATGAGTAGGCGTATCATCACATCCATCATTTTTATACCATGAATGCCTCAAACCAAAAACATGACCTATCTCGTGGTTGGACACTGATGCAAACTTCCAAACTTCGTTTATAGGATGTTTCTTGACACCCGCTATCTTTAGAGAAGTACCCAAAGCTATCCCAGCTTCGCCACTACTAAATCCTTTAACTTTAAGGGAGTCTGGTGGATATGCCATCGCAAAGAAATTCAATAAGCTATCTTCATTAACAGCGAACTTTTTTATGATTGTTCTGCTATAATTATTCTTTCCTTTCCCTTTTTTAATATAAAACCAATTCTCATCATCAACATCTTCATATACAGCCAGACCAGAAAGTGTGTTATTATCTTCTGCCAACTCGAGCCTATACCCTGCATCGTACACAGGAGTATCATTCCCTTCCGGGAGACTCATTTTGATATTATTTATCAATTGATAATTACAAGCATTAATTAGCTTTTGAGAAAAAGTGACTGCATCCTTACCTGTCCAATTGTACTTCATATTTGAAGCATTCGGGTAATGAAAATTGACCATAACGATCTTCAAATCTTGAAATTCAGGAAACTTATCATCAGGTATATATGCAGTCGGATCCGTACAATTACATTCTTCTTTTTTATCAGACTTTATTACAGCCATTTCGTCTACTTCAAGTGCAACTGAAAGATTGATTGTCTTCAGTTTTTTGGTACAGGACGAAACCATCATAGAAAGTACGAAAAGAGTCAGTATGGTGTTTTTCATTATTGAAAATTTGATAAGTGAAATTGGTGGTAAATCACTCTACTCACAGAATAATCTGTAAAGCATTAGATGTTTCTATTTATATCAGCGTACAAACGTTTTGTTTATTGTATCCTTAACTTCTTCTATTTCCCTTTTTGAAAGATAGTGATCTGAAAAAACTAAAATCCTTGATTTATCAATTGTTCTTATTTGATCTATTGCTATCCTTCCTGGACTATTTTGATAATTCACTTTTACCCTTGTTGGATAATCTTTTTGTGATGTAGTTAATGGTGCAATTATGATTGTTTTTAAAAATCTATTCAATTCATTTGGGGAAATTACAACGCATGGTCTTGTTTTCTTAATTTCACTGCCTACCGTAGGATCCAAATTTACAATAACTATTTTATACTGGCTTACTTCCATTCTTCGAATTCTTCATCATCAAAAACATCTGGAATTAACAATTCATCATCTCCATTTCGTGCCATCTCAGCAAATTTCTCCCCCCAGCCTTCTCTAGGGTTATCGGTTGGCTTAATGACAATATGATCTTTTTCAAGAATAATTTCTACTTTATCTTGAATGTCATATTTTTTCAAAATTGTCTTACTCAATCGAAGTCCTTTTGAATTGCCTATTTGAATAATATTAGCATGCATATATACATTTTGTTATTACAATGTAAATACAATCATTTAAGTTCATTTCTTAAAATATAGATTCCTGAGTAGTCTAGAATACTAAACTCTGCTCTACGTATTCAACCCACCACAAACACTAATCACCTGACCCGTCACATATGTACTCATGTCAGACCCCAGGAAGATACATGTATCCGCTATATCTTTTCCAGAACCAAGTCTCTTGAGTGGAATACTATTTACATATGCCTTTTGTTGCTCTTCTGTCAGTGCATGTGTCATATCCGTTTCAATGAATCCTGGTGCTACTGCATTACATCTGATTCCTCTAGATCCTACTTCTTTAGCTATTGATTTGCTGAAACCTATAATACCCGCTTTTGATGCTGCATAATTCGCTTGTCCAGCATTTCCAAATACTCCGACTACTGAACTCATATTAATTATAGATCCTGATCTTTGTTTTAGCATTGGTCTCATGGCATGCTTTGTAAGGTTAAACACAGATTTCAGATTTACTTCTATAACCTGATCCCACTGATCTTCGCCCATTCGGAGCATAAGATTATCCTTCGTAATGCCTGCATTATTGATCAAGATATCCAAGCTATCAAATTCTGATGTTACATCTTTGATCAATTGCTCCGCTTGAGCATAATCAGCTGCATCTGATTTATAGGCCTTTATTTTTTGTCCTCCCGTTGAAGCTTCTTTTACTACTCTCATCGCGCTCTCTTCAGAAGAATGATAAGTGAATGCTACATCCGCTCCTTCCGCGGCCATCGCTTTTACAAGTGCTTCTCCTATTCCTCTTGATCCTCCTGTGATGAGGGCTGTTTTTCCTGTTAGTAATCCCATTTTTATTAGATTTGGAGATATTGAGAATTCGAGATATTGAGATGGATTTCCCAGCTTTCTTCTCTCTTTATTTTCGATATCTGTTTATTTCAAATTGTGTTGTTTTTAGATTGACAATTTGAAGGTTTTAGTTTAGTTTAATTGTTAGTTATTATTTCTGTTTAACAAAGGTATTGTTCTTCATTTTACTTCATAGCTACTCCTCCCCCTTCCTCCCCCTCCGTAGGGGGACATTTGATTTTTGGCTCGGGCATTGTTTTGATCATATTTCAGTCTCTAACGTCTTAAAATCGAACAGTGAAGCGATTTATAAGTAAACCAGTCCAACAGTGAAACGATCGAAAAGTCTAAAAGCGTAGCGGTCCAAATGTCCAAAAGCGCAGCGGTCCAAATATCAAAAAACTTAGCGGTCTTCTAAAATCACAACGCTCTTATCTTTATATTTCTATACCATACTTTATCACCATGATCCTGAAGGGCTATATGGCCTTTCTTAGCCAATCCAAAGTCAGGCATATCAACGAATTTACTATTCTTAATCATATCAAGCCATTTCTCATTATGCATTACAAAGCTGACCACTTCATAACCATTTTGATAGAACTTTACTTTGCCTTTATTGGATACTATTCTTATTTGGTTCCATTGACCCGCAGGATTAACTGTTATGTATTTAGTCGTAATCATATCATATAAATCACCCGCTCTGTGTGTTTCATATTTAGTATCTGGGTGACAACTATTATCCAAGATTTGCATCTCAGGTCCTGTCTGCCAAACATGATCATACTTATCATCTTCAACAGCATTAAATATTATACCTGAGTTACCACAGTTACCAATTTTCCATTCAAGTTTCAGGTCAAAGTTTTCATACGCTTTATCAGTGATAAGATCACCACCATCCGCTGCTTGCCAACTGCCATCCGTTCTTGGTTGAGAATTCAAATGAATAGCTCCATTATCAACTATCCAGCCAGATCCTATGGTTTGTTTCTTAAAATTTCTAAAATGCTCAATCTTTTTGCCATCAAATAACAACTCCCAACCTTGTGCTTTTTCTACGGGTGTAAGCGTATTATTAGCTATAGTGAATGGCGCGGCTTTCACAACCCCAGAATTATTTTTAGAGATTTTATTCAATGTATACCAACACTCTGGAGACCAAAGCGACTGTCCAGTTGAACTTATAAACTTGTTTCTTAATCTAATATAAACTACATGCCCTTCTTTCATTCCATCAAGTTCGATGAATACTTTCGTCCTATCATCAGATACTGTAGCAGATTTCACTTTCAGCTCTCTCTCATCCATTTTAGGTCCACCGTATTCAACCGTTGGTTTGTAATACCACTGAGAAACTTCATATGATTCTGGCTGCCACCCGTCTCCTTCTTGGAGTGGCTCGGTAAATTCGATTTCCATACCATTAGATTTTACTCTTACCGCTAACATTTCGAATGCCGTCTTTCCATTGTATTCTAATCTTTGAAGACCGAACCAATTTAAACCTTGGTTTGCTTGCCAGTTGCCTGGAGCACCGATACCTCCGATATATAAAGCTCCATCTGGAGCCCATCTAATACGATTCACACCCGCTTCCATGCCCTGAGTAAATCTGAATAATGCTCCTTGCTTTACGCCTTCCACTTCTTCTACGAATACTCTTTTTACTCCACCATTGGTTACTTCACCGTGGATCATTTGATTCTTGTACGGTCCTACATTAAGAGATAGTGGTGTACTTGGTGAATTACCTATCTCGTCCTGTGGAAGCCATACGACAGGAGCTTTTTCTTCTAATCCAGCTGTACCCTCAAAGTCAACCGATCTTGATCCAAAGAATGCCCCATCTGTTACTTCTACTATTTTAGAGGCAGGTAACCAATCTCCTTGATTATCCGCAATATAGATCGATCCACCATATCCTAAACCTATCCCGTTTGGAGTACGAAGACCGTGAGCTATAAATTCTCTTTCACCTGTTTCAATATTTACTTTTAATACAGAACCTCTATTCGCTACTTGAACTGCACTGGCTCCACCTGGCTCGATTGCCGTGGCAAGTGTTGCGTATAGGTACCCATCTTTTTCTTCTAGTCCGAATCCAAATTCATGGAAATTTGCAGACACTGTCCAATCTTTACACAGTGTTCTATATTCGTCCATAACACCATCCTTGTCCGTATCTACAAGTTCAGTTATTTCTTGTTTTTGCATCACAAATATTCTATCATTAACCACTTTTAAACCCAGAGGCTCGGCCAATCCATGCGCTATCACTTTATGTGTCATTTTTGAAGGATCTCCACTAGCGTGGTTTTCTACCACATAAACAGACCCATTAGGATCCCAAGTACTAACTATCATCTTGCCATCACTCATGAAATCTATACCTCCTACTTTAGGTTCGAAATCATCAGGTCTTGCTTGCTTTAATGTGAATGCTGGATGCACTCCTTCAAGTGCAGATTTGTCACCTGGAATTTTAATCAGATTTGCCATTGGTAAAGTCTTATCACCGATGACCGACTGTTGTACTTTCAAGTGGCCTATTACACTTCTTGGAACAATTGCCCATACATCAGCATCCTCCGGCTTCCAGTTTAATGAAAGAAAACTTCCACCTCCTCCTTGCATATATTCAAATCTGAATTTGTAGATTCCTTTTTCAAGGTAAGCCATATTTTCTTTGTATTCTACACCGTGCATGCCATCATTATCTACGAATTTTTTATCGTTGATATACAACACACTCCCATCGTCACTCCACGTACGAAAGGCATATTTTTGACTCTTTGGTATATCTAGATAGCCATTCGCAACAAGAACAAAATCATTATCTAATTTTGCAAAATCGCTTCCTCCTACATTATCAAAATTGGCCATTACCCCAGCCATACTAGCTTGTTTATTAGAAGGTACTTTTGGAATGTTAGCCCCTAAGTTTTTCCAAGGATATATTGCGGTTACACACCCTGGGATCAGATCACTACTTTTGAGATCATTAACTGGTGAAAAAGAAGTACTTCCTTGTGCGATTTCTGGAGCTACACCTGCTCTTGCTTCATCCGCCGCATCTAGTGATAAGACATATGATACCATTAACTCCAAGTCAGCATCTGAAACATCTGGGTGTGCGTTCATGATTTGGTTGCCCCATATTCCTGTTCCGCCACTCTTGACTTTAGAAGCTAACAATTTGATATTGTCCGTAGTAGTTCGATATTTCTTTGCTATGGACAAGTAGGCCGGCCCTATTGTTTTGACTTTTTTATTATGACAAGTCTTGCAATCACTTTTTGCGATCAATCTAGCACCTGCATGAAACACCTCTCCTTCTTCAGCTTCCTCTTCATCTAATCCTAGGTTAAGTGGATTTATGATCAATGGGTTGGACAAAAAAGTAGTATTAAGTTTTGTCGATGCATTGCTATTCAATGCTACAGTACCATTTAATTCAAGCGCATTAATTTTACCATGTAGTACTTCTTTTTTATTGTTAATGGTCAATTTTCCATCTGTATCAATATTTCCTTCCATTATAATACTATTCGTATTAAATGTGAAGTGAACTGTATATCCTTCAGGTACATTTTTAGTTGTAAACAATCTATCAAAAATGGGTTGATTACTCTCTGTAATACTCGCTTCAGGGTGCTCTGTAATTTGGATTGGTTTTTCCAAACCAACAGCGGATAGTTCATACATCATCTCCGCACCATCTCCTACATATCTATGCCCCTTATAGTCAATAGTGGCTTCCATATCGTCACCATTAGCTTTCGTGAGTTTCCAGATATCGGTAATTTCATTTTCCATGTAAGCATTTCCTATACTTGTCGGCTGTGGCCCATGAGTGTCTGTCCATACTGTTCCTTCGAAGTTGACATTCCCTTGCCATGCTTTATAAAGTCCACATGTATTTGTACTATAAGCAGCCCATACTTCATCAGTAAGAGCAAATGTTATCATTCTTGGATTCCTATCTAGGACTGATCGAAACACAAATGGTATATGTGGTCTCTCTATTCCATAAGAATTTGAAGTAGAGTCATCACTTCCACAAGAGAAGATGATAAGTGAAAATGTAAGTAATAATAAATGTTTAAAATATTGCATTGTCTGTATGTTGAGTTTCGGCGTCGTCAAAAGTACATGGTTTTTTGGAATTAGATAGGGGTGAGATAGCTGATTTATTGGTAAGTATCATATTTTTGCTGCCAAATTGTACAAATGTGAATATTGACAGGCATTTTCAGCAATATTTCATACCAAACTACACACCCCTGCCGTTTATAACCGAGCTAAGCAAAATTAATATGTTGAGAACTATTCTTGTAGCGTTTATCTTTATGACTTTTTCATCTATTTCACAAGCACAGAAGGGCTGGGAAGTAGGCGGATGGTTAGGCACTAGCCTATATTATGGCGACTTGAATAATAAAATAAACTTTAAATCCCCAGGTCTTGCTGGGGGTCTTTTGGGTAAGTGGAACTTCAATTCTCGTGTGGCTCTAAGAGGGAGCCTTAATTTTGGTAGAATTTCTGCCGACGATGCTGATTCTGATAATAACTTCAATCAAGGTAGAAACCTCAATTTTTATTCTAATGTATACGATCTTACTACTGGAATCGAATTTAACTTCCTAGAACACATAAGAGGGTCAAAATTCGAGACATATACCCCGTTTGTATTTGCAGGCTTTTCTATTTTTAAATATAACCCAAAGGCTGAGCTGGACGGTGTCACTTATTCTCTCCAAGAATTTGGTACTGAAGGACAAGACATTGGAGAAGAATATTTTCTCATGAGTGCAGGTTATACATTAGGCGCAGGGTTCAAATGGGACGTCAGTAGCGATTTGACTTTTGGTGCAGAATTTACTGTACGTAGAGTATTTACTGATTATTTAGATGATGTTAGTACTACTTTTCCTGATCTTGCTAGACTTAATGCTGTAAGAGGCGCTACTGCAGTTTCACTATCCGATAGAGCCCTTCAAGATGGTATCGCTATAGAAGGGCGACAAAGAGGAAATAGCTCTGATAATGACAGATATACTTTTATCAGTTTTAGTTTGACTAAATATTTTGGAAGGTTGGAATGTCCTAAGATTTCTAAGATATAGATATACCTAAGTTGTCGTCTTAGAAAGAGCCTTACACCAAGTAATATTTTATGGTCAACGACAAACAGATCTCACCAACCAATAAAAGTCATTAGTACTTAGATGTCTTACTGAAAGTACGATCCCTAAATGGTTCCATTTTACTATTCGGCTTGATTATTATCATTTTTACTGCAAATTTTCTGTTTTTCTGTTTAAACCCTAAGGTATCGCCTTAGGAATAAATAAATATCAGCACATAAAAACGTACTTTACTAATGTATCATTCCTTAGTATTAGAATCATACTCAAAAAAGACCAATTTTTATGGTCTACCTCTCTTTTTGAGAATTAACCCAACTCCTTATTCAGGACATTTTTACCGAAAATGTTAATGACTTTCATATTAAATCGCAAAAATGATTATGCTTGGATTGAAAAATAGAGCGAACATAAACCATTATATTCTATTGTTAAGTTCTACCTATCACATTTATTAACTTTTACAAAATATCATGATCATGAAAAATATCTTTCTTTTACTTACATTTTTCTTATTCACATAAAACTTAAATGCTCAATTTTGTGGAAACCATCAAGAATCGTTTCCTATTAATAGTAATAGTCCAAACTCTTCAAATAGTGTGGCATGTTCTTCTGAAATGACCTACAATATTACAGTCCCAGTTTACTTTCATTTTGCAACTAGTAATTTTAATCAAGTTGTACTTTCACCAGAACAAATCGATGAAGTAATTTTCTCACTTAACACCGCTTTTTAACATTCTTTAAGTGGTAATACAAAACGAATTAATTTGTATTAGCTGCATTCGATGAAAATGGAGATTGCTTCGATGGATATAAAATTCATGATTTAAATGGTAATAATATTTTCTGGCTTGGGACAGAAGATCATGACCAATACGATTCCCATAATTCATCTATAAATCAGGCTTATCCATTACCGAGTCAACGTGACTTTGTATTGACTAATTAGATTAATCTATGGTATGGTGCAGAGGTTAGATTAGGATATGTAAATCAAACATATGATCTTCTTGGTGGATATTCAGTCTTTCCTACTAGCATGACTGGAGTACCAGTAACAGAAGTGTATCCTAGTAACTTTATGACATTAAATTATTCATTTGAAGAGATCAAAGCATCTACAATACACGAACTTGGTCACTTTTTTGGTTTGTATCATATATTTAGAGGAGGATGCATAAATAATTCTGGTATTGATGAGTGTTATGGTGATCAAATATCCACAACGCCATTTTGTGACATAGGTATAACAGGCTATACTGGACCAGAAGACTGTAGTATTATTTTTTTGACCTGTAATAATGAAATCTACCCTCTCAATAATTACATGTCTTATTTTGTATTTTGCTTTAAAGAATTCGTATCAGAGCAATTTGATAGAATGGGTATGTTTCTTAGTGCCTACGAAATGTACACTCAATCGAGTCTTGAATGGACACTCTACCAAGGGAACCAACCATCAGACTACAGTGGTAATGTAACAATAAATAGCAATATTTCAGGCGGCACCAAAGTGGTAAGTGATAACAGTATATTGACCAAAAATGGCAATGTTACATTCAACAACCTTAACTTTCTAATGGGAGCGAATTCTAAAATAGTTGTTCCAGGTGGTAGTTCATTAATTATAAATGGTGGTTCTACATTTGAAGTAAGTTGACAAAGCATGTGGGAAGGAATAGAGGTGCAAGGTAGTGGTAGTATAAGTATTGCAGGAGGCCCTAAGATAAATGATGTTTACACAGGAATTCATATTGTAAACGACGGTACTTTGTCTTGTGACAATACAAACTTTGCTAATTGTTATGTCGGTATTTTATTTGGTAGTTTAAATTCATTTTTCTCTTTGAATCCTACTAGTCCAACGGTTACGAGTTTTAAGGGGAATAGATTCTATTCAAATAGGCAGTTATATAATAAAATCGGAAACCCTGATCTTAATTTGGACAAAACGGAAGCTGGGGCATATGCTACCGATTGTCGTTGTATAGGTTTTTATACTGACACAAATGAGAATCAATTTTATGATATTAGACATGGATATAAAATTCTTAATTCTCATTTTGGAATTTCTTCTTCTAGTTTTAAAAACTGCGATGTAGGCATTTATGCTAAATCGACCAAAAAAGGACTATATAAAATAGCTAGTATATATATGAATCATTTCGAGCAAGTAGGGACTTGTATGAATCTTTATAATGTCTCGTCCTATATAGTAGAAAACACTATTGGCGATGGAAATGATAATGGAATCATAATTAAACACGCTAGAGGTAATTATATTGAGATTAGAAATAATGAATGGAACAGTTTCTTTAGAGATAAGGCTTTTCAAATAGAAGATGCCGTCGGATTAGCAGTATATAAAATTGTATTTTATTCTGAGGACTATTATACAGCCAATCACAGCATATCGAATAGCCAGAATGTAGTATTTAGCAATAATCATATGTCTCCTACGGATATTATAAATTGTGAGAATTCTATTTTGATTGAAAATTATTTTGATTTTGGAGATCTATCGACTGTAATAGGTGGATATAAAAATGCAATTCATTGTAATTTATTTTCCTCTTTATATACCGAAGCTAGCCCCAAAGCAACCTATTCTTGTAATGAATTTGATGCAAATCTAGATGTAGCCTTAGAGTTTAGCAATAATAATATGATGTCTAGCCTTAGTGCTAATACTTTCAGATCCCCGGAGACAGGATTATTATTATCGGGTAACGACACTCAGATAGGTTTACAATTCGATAAAGGAAACCTATGGAAAGGTAGCTATAGTGATAAAGGAGCTAAGGCAAATAGTGGGGTTAATGAAAACTTACGCAGATTTATCGTCACAAATGAGAATCAGGAATATCCGACTCATGGGCCATCTGGATTTTTCATAAATAACTCTGATAAAGACCCAGAAATCTGTATAGGAGATAATGAAGGAGAAGGACCTGGAGCAGACTTCATACCAACATGGATAGGTGAGGAGCATGGTATTAAGTGTATTGATTCTTTGTTCAACGGCAGTCAATTTACCAATATTACGCCAGAGGGAAAATGGGTAGCACTATACATATTAGTCAAACTACAACTGCTGAATGAAAACCCGCCAGCGGTACTACCCGACTGCTTCCAAGAGATTACGGATCTATATCAGGATGCTGATGAAGCCATATTGATAAGAGCTATCAGGCTAATAGAAAATCGTGATGTGGATTATACGACATTGCCAATATAGGATATATTGTCAGCTATGGAAGTCAATGCTACCAACCAAATGCAAGGAACTTTTGATCTAGCTAATATTAATATGATCAAAAACTACATGGCTGATATAGATGTATGGAACCAAGCAAATCAGATCACATATAATCAAAATCAATCATCCGCATTATCAAGTCTAAGCTCTATATCATCTAATGAACCAGGAGTCTTGCATTTACTTGACATCCTTCCTATATATGTAAAGTGGATAAATGGTGAGACCTTATCCAATCAAGAATTATCTACGGTACATAATACCGCACATACTTGCTCATCTGTAGGCAGTTTTGCTAAATATATAGCGATGGGCATAGATGTATCCTATGGTGGAGAAATAATAAAAGAGGATAAAATGGATGTGACTCTAGAATAAGAAATGCTAAGATATCTAATATAGAAGATGATAAAATATCTATATATCCTAATCCTAGTAGTGGTATATATAATGTGATACTGGCAGAAAGTGCTCAAATAGAGCTTACTGATAGATTTGGAAATATACGCTATAAGAATACATTTGTAGCAGGAGAGAACAAAATAAATCTCGAAGAGTACACTACAGGGATATATATATTTTGCAAACAATATCGGAATCAGGTACCAGAAATACCGAAAAGCTTCTTAAAATATGAGAATATTAATTACATTATTTATTTCAATAACAATTATAGTCTCCTCTTATGCACAGCATAAGGGAGACTACAATTGGATGTTTGGATATGACTACACGGATAGTTTGGAGGAACAGAAGGCACAGTAATTGATTTTAATAATAAGCCTCCCTCTATTGAGTATCAACCAATATTTCCGGCACAAGCATTAGGTAATAGTGTGTCAGTAATGAGTCACCCAATCTCTGGTGATCTGTTGTTTTATTCAAATGGCTGCGTTGTATTTGATGCTTCTCATAATTTAATGTTGAACGGGGATAAAATAAACCCTGGGCTTTATCGCGATTATTATTGTGATGAAACTTTTTCACAATGGTATCCTATTCAAGGTACCCTTCTGTCAATGGAAGATGCTTACCATCCTAATAAATACTACTTCTTACATACACCATTACAATGGCCCGAACTAGGGAATCCGTTTTGCGATAGGCTTATGTTTAGCTATATAGATATGAACAAAAATGGAGGTCTTGGTGAAGTGGTAAAAAAAAATGAGATTTATTATCAAAGTGAACAAGAGTTTCATAGAGGATATACCTCTGTGATAAGACATACCAACGGTAAAGATTGGTGGGTTATACACCCAGAAGATGAAAGTAATCAATTCTTGACATTCTTGATTGACTCACTTGGACCTAGACTTGTTTCAAGGCAAGAAATCGGTATTCCTATTATGAGGAGAGGTGCATCAAAATTTAGCTCAGATGGTCGCACACTTGGACTATTCTCTGATCTTGTAGGATATTTTCAATATGATTTTGATAGAGAAACAGGTGTTTTGTCTAATCCAAAGCATATTGTATTACAGGAGTCGGGCGGCGGCGGTGGACTAGCCTATTCTCCATCTAGCGAGTTCGTCTACCTATTCTATGAGGATAAAATCTTCCAATTAGAAACCAATAGTGAAGATCTTAATGATGAAGTTGTCTTAGTAGATAACATAATCCTATACAGTGATGGCCAAAGTTCTAGCTTTTCTCATGCACAGCTTGGTCCAGATTGCAAAATCTATATTACACATAGAGGAGGCGTAGGGTATCTAGGAGTCATCAATAATCCTGACGAAAAAGGTAAGGCTTGTAATTTGGAGCAGCGAGGACTAGACCTAGCCTATTTCCATGACATACTTTCGATCCCCAACTTTCCTCCCTTCCGTGTAGATGAAGAGATCAAGTGTGATGATACCATGGTGGGATTATTCCCTACTGTGATGCGTAAGAAGGAGTCGTATTTTGTGTTTTATCCGAATCCTGTGGAGGATATCCTGAAGGTGCTGCCGAGAGCGGATGGGCGGTATACTATCATGGATGCAAGTAGCGCCACGATCAGAGAGGGAGTCCTCGAGGCAGACATAGAAAAAGTGCTTGATATCACTGGGATACCTTCTGGTGTTTATTATATTAATATTATAGTAGGTGAAGCGAAGGTTCAGAGTGAGAAAATGGTGAAAATGTGAACTGTCTTGTATATAGACTTTGAGTGGTTAAATAACCTACAGAGCTAACAATTGAGATTTTATATTTATAACATATTCAGATGCAATTCACATCAAAAAATAAATCTTACCTTTATTCGTTCAAACCAAATTGACAAGATCCCATATGATCAATGTAGAATTATTAAGTAAGGTGTGTAAGATCCCAGGTGCTCCAGGTTACGAACAAAGAATAAGACAATACATTATAAAACTAGTGACTCCACTAGTGGACGAAGTACGAACTGATGCGATGGGCAATGTAATCGCTTTCAAAAAAGGTACTTCTGATAAAAAAGTGATGGTAGCCGCTCATATGGATGAGATTAGCTTCATCGTGACTGATGTAGATAAAGATGGATTTGTGAGATTTCATACCCTCGGTGGGTTTGACGCTAAGACACTTACTGCACAACGTGTAATCATACATGGACGTGAAGATGTAATCGGTGTTATGGGTACAAAACCAATACATGTTCTTACTCCCGAGGAAAGAAGCAAGTCTCCCAAAACAACTGACTTTTTTATCGATACTGGTATGCCCTTCGAAAAAGTAAATCAATTGGTCAGAATTGGTGACACAATTACTAGAGAAAGAGAATTGATTGAGATGGGTGATTGTGTAAATTCCAAATCACTGGACAATAGAGTATCCGTTTTTATATTGATTGAGGCATTGCGAGCATTACAGCATAAGACTGTACCCTATGATATACATGCTGTCTTCACCGTCCAAGAAGAAGTAGGTGTAAGAGGAGCAATAGCTGCTGCGTCTGGCATCAATCCTGATTTTGGCATAGCATTAGACGTTACTTTGGCTTATGATTTGCCAGGAGCCGCTAATCATGAAATGGTCACTAAGCTAGGTCAAGGAACTGCCGTAAAAGTTATGGATGGAGCAACAATCTGCGATTACAGGATGGTCAACTTCATGAGAGAACTTGCTGAGAATCATAAGATCCCATATCAAATGGAAGTATTGACTGCTGGTGGAACAGATACCGCTGCCATACAAAGACATGCCATGGGTGGATCTATTGCGGGTGCTATTTCAATTCCTACTCGATACTTGCATCAAGTAATTGAGATGGCACATAAAGATGATATCCAAGATACAATTGATCTTTTGATAGCATGTTTGTCCGAGATTGATCAATATGATTGGTCCTTTAGATAGTATCTTTGATTTTTCCATTCTTCAAAATAGCAAATCATGCCAAGAGAAATATCTAAACCACTACCAGGAGAATTCGGTACGTACTACAATGGCTACATCAATAAAGTAGAAGGGAATCCTATCTCTGTGCTCAATAATCAGATAGAACAATATACTGACTTTATCAAGCAGAATAGTGAGCGTATGGATTACAGATATGCAGAAGGAAAATGGAGTATCAGAGAATCACTTGTTCACTTGATAGATACAGAACAGATATTCGCCTATCGAGCACTTAGAATCAGCCGTGGAGACAAGACTCCTCTGGCAGGATTTAACCAAGATGATTATATCCGTGACAATGATTTTAGCCACATCACTCCTTGGGATATACTAGAAGAACTAACTTATCAAAGACGAGCTACACTGAGTATGATCAATAAATTTACCGATGCTCAGATTGTGCAAGTGGGTATTGCAAGTGAGACAGAAACTTCGGTTAGAGCCTTGATCTACATAATGGCAGGACACGCTCAACACCACCTTGATCTATTTAATCAGAGATATCTGTAGATGAAAATTTACTGGAAGGATTCCTTCAATTTTATTCGAAAGCTTACACCACGCCGACTGTTCAATGCAGGTCAGCTACTAACTTCGTTCTATGTCACAAAATGGAGAAGAGTGCCTGTACAGTGGGGTAGCCCTATGACCGTATCCATTGAGCCTACCACCGCTTGTAATCTACGTTGTCCAGAATGCCCTAGTGGTTTGCGATCATTTACTAGAGAAACTGGAAATCTAAAGAAGGCCTTCTTCACCAAAACCATAGATGAGATTTATAAAGATCTGATCTATTTGATCTTCTATTTTCAGGGAGAGCCATATATCAATCCTGACTTTTTAGACATGGTTTCATATGCCAATAAAAAAGGGATATATACCATAACATCAACGAATGGACACTTTCTTAATGATAAGAATGCAAAAAAGACCATCGAATCAGGCCTAGATCGAATGATCATATCAGTAGATGGTACTACACAAGAAGTCTATGAAAACTACCGAAAAGAAGGCAAGCTAGAAAATGTATTGGCCGGAGCTAGAAATGTAGTGAAGTGGAAAAAGAAACTAAAATCTAGTACTCCTCATATCATATTCCAATTTTTGGTTGTAAAACCCAATGAGCATCAAATTCCTGATATATATAGACTTGCTGAAGAAATAGGCGTTGATGAAGTAAAGCTCAAAACCGCTCAAGTTTACGATTACGAGCAAGGAAATCCGCTTATCCCAACAATAGATAAATACAGCCGATACCACAAAAAAGAAGATGGAACATACCGCGTAAAAAACGATTTACTTAACCATTGCTGGAAATTATGGCACGCCTGTGTTATCAGTTGGAACGGTCTAGTTTTGCCTTGCTGCTTTGATAAAGATGCCGATCATAGATTAGGTGATCTCAATCATAATTCTTTCCAAGATATATGGCATGGTGCAGAATATGATCAGTTTCGCAAGAGCCTATTGAAAGGTCGAGATCAAATTGAGATTTGTAAAAACTGTACGGAAGGGTGCAAGGTTTGGGCATAGGGATATTAAAACGATGTGATATTTGATAAATCATGGTCGAGGATTGTATCTTCGATCAAACTATGATTGTATAAAGAGTAATTTCAGTTAAGCCAAATAGCTATATTTACAACTGTAATCATACCAATTATATGAATGGACACAAGATTGTAAATCAAAATCATATTCATTTATTTTGTAATGGCTTTTGTTACGAAGGTCGTCAACTGTTGTAGGTTGGTTAGATATATTTTCTAGAAGAGACTATAAGGACATTGTCATAGACAGTCTTAAATACTGCCAAGAGAATAAGGGCCTTAAGTAGATATGCTTATGTTATAATGACCAATCATATTTACCTTGTCTTAGCCGCAGAAGAAGGTTTTAAATTATCAGATATAATAAGGGACTTCAAGAAGCATACTTCAAAAAAATAATAGATGCAATACTTACAAATTCTGCAGAAAGCAGACAAGAATGGATGCTTCAGTTGTTTAAGGAATGAATCAATAATAAAGTTACATTCCTAAGCCTCGCCTATGCTCTGCATTGCCTACGTTTTTTGCCTTGGAGAATGAATAAATATCAGCACATAAAAACGTACTTTATTAATGTATCATTCCTAAGTATTATGCTCGGCATAATAAAAATAACAAACTTTATCAACTTTGGAAGAGAGATAATCATCCCGTCCAACTCGTCCGTGTAGATTGGATGTGGCAAAAGATCAACTATATACATCAAAATCCCGTCAGGTCTGGAATTACCGTAAATGCAATTGATTACCTTTATAGTAGCGTTAGAAATTATGAAAATTTGGAATCTCCATTGCCTGTATCATTGATGACGAAGTTTGATTTGTAATTAGTGTTGGGGTATAAAATTGATCATCATAGTTTGATCGAGGTTAAAAACCTCGACCATAGTAGTAAGATGTGTTTTTTAGCAAAGACATAAAAATTCTACGAAGTCTTGCATTTCAGTAAATACAATTAATTTATCTTTACAATGGTGATAGAAGTTATGGAGGGTTTAGAATATTCGTAATCGCAGAAATCAATTACGAAGTTTGATTTGTAGGTATTATGAGGATTGTTAGATTTGGTGATCGTAGTTTGATCGAGGTTGCAAACCTCGACCATAGTAGATGAACATAGTGTTTCTATTTCAAAAAAACATGTTGATGGAAGCGGGGTAGAAAATGAAATAGATGTTTTAGTCCATGATCTTGGGAGGATTATTGAATGTAAATATTTAACAACTGGATCAGATTTAACAACATATGAGAGAGTGAAAGATATTGTTGAAAAATTTATTAAGCCGGATAAACTATCTGTCGCAATTAAAGCAGATAACCCTAATCATTTTGGGCAGTTAAATTTTGTAGAACCTTTAAATCCATACTATAACTTAAATAAACAAGAAATAATTAGCGGTTTTAAAAATGGAGTTAATGGAAATCAAGGGTATATTGGGCCAGGTGCTAATCAAATAACGTTGGAAAAATTAAAGACTGTTCACGAATTTAAAATTATAAACGGTAGTTCTGAATCGCCAATTACAATTACTAAATTAGAGTGGGAATAAAATTATGAAAAATTCAAACGATTATTGGTATTTTGATGAAAATTCTATCTATTCAGGATGGTTATTGAATTTTCGTGCTCGTTTTATTACAGACTACGAAGCTCTTCTTTGTGAATACATGGAACTTACTTTTAAATATGGGTTTCTTTTGCCAGGAATGTTGAATGAAAATGATTTATTATTTGACTTTAAAAAAATAACCATAACCAGAATAAATCAAGCAAATATTTTAGAGTTGGATATTAATTTAGATGATAATTTACACAATGTTGATAGAATGCTAGCATCGGATGATATTAAAGGCAATTATATTTCTTTTGGAAATGCATACTGGTTTGGGATTGATGATAAATATTTAATTCCATCAATTTTATTCTTCTTTGATGAAAAGGGAGATATTCAAAAGAAACCTATCTGTGATGTTAAAAATATACATAAAACTTGTACAGTTGATTGTGCTACAGAATATAGCAACTATCCACCGTTAATTTTTAATGGTTTAGGTGGCATAGGAATATATCTTAGAACAAATTTGTTTTTCTCTAAGGTTAATAAAAAAGATACTCTGAATGAATTTGGAGATAGGGTTGAAGTCGATAATTCAGAATTAGCACTTTTAAATACACCTCGATTTAATTCATTTCTTAGAGATTTGATGAGTTTATGTGAAAAATTTAATATCAATCTCCAATTTGAATCGGAACACCCAAATGTTATAAAAGAAGGCATCCTTTTAGATGGAGAACTTATTTACTATGAGGACATAGAAGATTTATTAGAGGATAAATATAAAATAGAGAACTTATATAAAGATTTGAATTAAACCATGCGCCACGTTAATTAGTATTTAGGAAAGAAATAGATTTTTCTATCCCATACACACACACTGAATAACCACAAATGAAAAAACAAACCTACATACCATACATATCACTAGTCATACTCACTATCATGACATGCCTACCATCTATGTCGATTTCCCAAGAAATAGTGAATGCCTTGGTTCTTGAATCCAACAAGAAAGATCCTGAGACTGGATTAAGTAGCGGATTTTGGAGAGCTGAAGATCTGATAGATGACAATGGTAGATTCTATCTAAAAATAGATAACTGCAATGGAAATTTTCATTCTGTATATGATGATATTGTGGATGTGAATCCAATTAATATCTTCACCTTCATTAAGGGGCATAGCGAGGATGAAGCATCATTATTACTAGAATATACTCCTGGTGAAGGCATAACAGATAATACGATTATTAATTATAGTAAT
>JBLHWH010000087.1:0-25912 GCA_047628935.1 Halioglobus sp.
TTTTAGTTTATTATACAAACTATAGAAGACACGGTGGGCTGAGAAGAGAATTAAATGTAAAATCTCCCCTTCAGGCTGTAGAAATGTGGTATCGGTTGGAACCTGATATTTTTAAACAAAAACCATCTGAATTCAAAACCCTTTTCTTAATTTCGTCTAAATCTAATCTTTTATCATAGCTGCGCTTTGCAACGTGGTGAAACTTGACAATTATCAACAGAAATTTCAGAACTTCTTGCTTACCCTTTATTAAAAGAAAATAAAATAACTCTCGAACAATTATCAAACCATACATCCGGGATGATTAGAATGCCGAGCAATTTCTTGTTTGCACAAATGAAAGATCCAAATAATCCATACTTACATTTTGATGAGGCCGCTCTTAAAACTTGGCTCACTAAATATATGCCTACGGATCTTAAACAAGAAGTAAGCAATTATTCAAACCTTGGAGCACTCTTAGCTCATGGATTGACAAAAAAGTATAATAAATCGTATGAAAATTTACTCCAAGAACAAATTTTCAAAAATTGGAAATGAAAAGCTCAACAACCAAATTAGAAAAGGTCAAAGAGCACCTTGTTAAAGGAGGGAATGCACAAGGTCAAAATTGCAAGAATTGGGAATTCGATGTATTAGAAGGTCCTGGAGCCGTTTTATCTACTATTTCAGATATGGAGAAATTTGTAAGAGCTGTAATATCTCAGAAAGATGAAGCGCTAGAACTGCAAAGAAAACCAACTTTCAAAGTAAATGAAAACATGGAAATGGGCTTGGGCTGGCACATCATCCATGGAAAAACAGGCAATACTTTCTACTGGCATAATGGAGGTACAAATGGATATACTTCCTCATTAATAATTGATACAGAAAGGAAGTTAGCGATCATAGTATTATCTAACCTTTCTGCATTTCATCCTAAGATGGGTAATATTGACGAATTGACCTTTGAGTTGATGAAGACTTTGAATTAAATATTCGTAAGAACCAAAGAATGCTGCTCTACCATAAAACCAACTAACCTTGATTCCAAATTAGAGATCATATCATCTTGATCATAAGTAGGAATCACTTCTGCTATATCGTAAGAAATAATTTTTCTGGATTTAAAAATGTAATTCGAACATTTTAATACAGAATAAGGAGTAAATCCTAATGGTGAAGGAGCACTTGTCAGTTTTGTTGAAGTACGTAATCTAAATGTAGATAGATGCCAGAAGTGCTACAACTATCTAATTCAAGGTATCCAAGTTATGAGAGACGCTTCTTATAAATTTTATTGATTTTAAGTTATTAAATTTTAATACATTAGCTTTTTAAAGAATACATCAATAATGATTAAAACATCTAAACTGTTCATCACCTTTTTTATTTTAGCTTTAGTAATTACATCTTGTAATTCAGATGATGATGAAGTAGTAATTGAACCTGAGCTGAACACCCCGGCCGAATACAACTCAGAAGTAGTTGTTAGTTGGTTTAATTTAATTAAAGTACTAACTACAGAGACAGCTGGTTATACTCCTCCTGTTGCAGCAAGAGCATTTGGGTATACCGGCGTTGCGTTATATGAAGCTGTCCAGGTAGGTATGGCTGACAAAACATCTTTAACTAGTAAACTAAGCGGTTTAAATTTAGAACCTACTTATATTGAAGAATTAGAATATCACTGGCCAACTGTTGTTAATACCACTTTAGCCAATATGACTAAATCTTTCTATTCAAATGCTTCTCTTAACAACTATTCAAGTATTCTTGATTTGGAAGCACAGTATAATGATCAATTTATGAACGAGATTGATGAAGAAGTAATGAATCGCTCTATTGCTTACGCTCATAATTTGGTAGATAAAATTTTATTATGGTCTTCTACTGATGGTGGTTTTGGAGCTCAATTTAATAATTTTCCACCCGAGTATCAACCATTAGAAGGGGATCAATATTGGAAGCCTACCGCTCCAGGTCAATTACCTTTGCAGCCTTATTGGGGTGATAATAGACCTTTTGTAGTTCTTAATGTTCAGAATTGTATTCCCGTAAATCCTCCAGTTTATGATATTGATGCGTCTTCTGTATTTATGCAAAGAGCGCTTTCTGTATATGAAGTAGTAAATAATATAACTCCTGCGCAAATTGTTATTGCTGAGTTTTGGTCTGATGACCCACAAACCTCTGCAACTCCTCCAGGACATTCTATCGCTATTCTGAATCAACTAATTAATGATGAAAATGTTGATTTATTTACAGCTTCTGAATTATTTGCAAAATTATCTATTGGTATTAATGATGCTTTTATATCATGCTGGAAAGTAAAATACGACACAAATTACCCACGTCCCGTTACTATTATAAACCGTTTAATCGATGAAAATTGGGAAACTATTTTGGACACTCCACCTTTCCCAGAATATACATCAGGTCATTCTGTTCAATCTGGTGCACTTGCATATATTTTAACCTCAGCATTTGGTGATGATTATAGCTTTACCGATCGTACTCATGAAAACCGAAAAGATATTGACGGAACTCCAAGAAATTATGCGACATTCTATGATATGGCAGAAGAAGCAGCTATTTCAAGATTATATGGAGGTATTCATTTTCAGGAAGCAATTGATCTAGGATTAGTTCAAGGTTACCAAATTGGTGAAAATGTTATTAGTATATTTGAAGATTAATTTATAATAATCTTATTACAACCCATTTACTTAGTTGTAAATGGGTTTTTTTATGTAAGATATCAGAATCATATTTTAAGTAGTTAATTTATCTATGTGATATTTTTGTAAGTATGTAATGTAGGTTTTGATAAAAATATAGCCGTTTAGCTTCCAAACAAAAACTACTGGCATAAAAAAACTGTACACCTCCTATTATTATGTGCTATGACGGTTTCATTTGGACAAAAACCTTGTAAAACGAAATGGCAGGCTTGTATCCGTGTAATGGATATGACCGTCTTTCTAAAATGACTGTCTCAGCATTTCACTTGGGCAATGCGAATGATTCTTGGGGATGGACAGATCCAGAAACTGTTTCAGCATATGCATTGATCGGTTTAGGTGATGGTCCTGCATTTTTAAATATTGATGACCCTATATTTCCAGCGCATTCATCATTCGAAGCTAGATCCATTACATTTACAACCTGATACCAATACTGAATCCCTATCGAAAGATCCGTACTTCTCCACCCCCATCTATCGGAAGATGGAGCATAAGTTATTTCCATTAATTGAAGTAATTTTGATCTAGAAGTAAAAAAGATCCTAAATTTTGACTACCCCACCGCAAGCGGATGGAGCATTCGCCAAAATTTTTTCAACCTAAAGGTCGGAAATCGGATCTTTTTTATGATAAGGCGTTTTTATGCAAAAACATCTTTTTATGACTCCGACGCAAGCATCGGAGAATTTAAGTATTAAAAATTAAACAACTGCTTCATACCATCTAGATAGACCGCTTCAATATGATCTCTACCAAACGAATATGGTAAGAATCCATATGAGTTTACTTTCTCTGTAATAATAAAATTGGCTCTCTTTCCAACGGTAATACTTCCAACTTCTTCTTCTAGTCCCATCGCATATGCCCCATTGATCGTAGCTGCATTAATAGCTTCTTCTGGTGTCATTTTCATTTTAATGCATGCCGTAGAAACAACAAAATTCATATTACCTGAAGGTGTAGATCCAGGATTATAATCTGTCGCCAAGGCTAAAGGAAGCCCCGCGTCTATCATCTCCCTAGCCGGAGTATATGGAATAGACAAAAAATATGAACAACTTGGCAAAGCTACTGCCATTGTATCCGTTCCCTTAAGTATTTCTATATCTTCTGGACTCATCACTTCTAGGTGATCTACTGACAATGCTCCATATTTCACACCCGCCTGTACTCCACCTATCGTTGTAAATTGGTTTACATGAATCTTTGGTATAAGCCCATGCGCTTTTCCAGCAGTCATGATCAATTCTGTATCTTCTACGGTAAAGTATCCTGTCTCACAAAAGATGTCAATATAATCTGCTAAATTTTGAGAAGCAATGTCAGGCAATACATCATTGATCAACATATTGAGGTAACCAGCTTTATCGTCTTTGTATTCTTTTGGTACGGCATGCGCTCCTAGGAAAGTAGCTTTTATAGGAAGATTATATCCTGCATTCAACTTTTTGATCACTCTGAGCATTTTCAACTCAGCATCTTTAGTCAACCCATAACCTGATTTGATTTCAACTGCACCCGTCCCCATTTGGATGACTTCTTCTAGCCGTTTTCGACTTTGTTCATAAAGGTCTTCTTCAGATGTTGCTTGCAATTTCTTCGCAGAATTGAGAATACCACCTCCGTTATCCGCAATTTCTTTATATGTCTTTCCATTAATTCTATCTACGAATTCACCTTCTCTATTGCCTGCATATACAATATGGGTATGAGAATCACACCATGTAGGAAGGATCATTTTACCTGTAGCATCAATAATCTCTCCATTGAAGTCAGATGGGCAATCTTTCATTGCACCATAGCTATCTATTTTTCCATCGTCTATTACAAGAAATGCATCTTCGATGGTTGGTAGTGTCTTCATCTCGGAGCCTGACAGGAATCGAATGCCCGGTTCTCTGACCTGGATGAGTTGTTTTATATTTTTGATTAAAATCATATCAATATTATTATTTGGTGGACCTTATGCAAGACTTACAGCATATTAACTATTTATGGTTCCAATTATCAGATTCTTCATTATTATTAGGCGATAATCCTATTATATCATCAACGGTATCAACACCTAACCCTACAACCATTCGATTCACATAGTTGAAATAGCTGACGACTTGATTCACCTCCAATATTTCTCCATCATCAAACCCTCGATCCCTAAGTGTTTGGATATATTCCCTATTTATTGAGGTATGATCCAGTGTTAATTTTTTAGCATACTCCACTCCAGCCATTTGCTTTTCATCAAAGACAAGTTCGGTTTTCATTTCTTTTATCGCCTGACAAATCGCTTCAAATCGAGGTTGATCTCCAAGGTTTTTGCGCAAACCTTCAGCATGATGATCAAAGCAATAGTAGCATTCATTTAGCAGGCTAACATAGGTTCCTAATGCTTCCAAATACCATTTGTCAAAAGTATTGTCATTGTGATGAAGAACACTCTTATAAAGCACCATATGTCCATTCAATGTGTGCGGTCTCAAACTATGAATCATCAGAACATTATCCACGTTATTATCTGGACCTTTGACTCTATCGTATAGCTTCTTAAGCTTCCCCTCGGCTTCATTATATGGAATTGTTTTTATGTAACTCATTAATTAGACTGTTAGACTTTTAGACTTTAGACCGCTTCGCTTTTAGATTATTCGATTGTTAGACCGCTTCGCTTTTTGACTGCTCGACATTAGACTATTAGACATTCATTTATGATCTATTTTTTATTCTATCCAATTACCCTCTGAACTACAGGTCTCTAAACTTGCAGCGACATTTTTCAGCTTACTATTTCGAATTCGTAATTCCAAATTCTACATTCGTATTCCCCTTACTCTTCTTCCCTATTAACCTGATCCATTGAAAAAGCTGGAGTACAGATTGCCATATAGACACATTCTCGGTCAAACGGATTTGAATATTGGACTCTGGTATTCTTTTCTATTTTGATAGACTGACCAGCTTCTAAGATGATCGTTTCTCCATCAATGATAAATTGTTTCTTTCCACTAATAATATAGGTGTACTCATCAAATTCTGGGGTTTGGTATGGTTCACTCCAACCTGGCGGTGCTATCATATGGGCAATACTAATTTCACTATTTCCATCTGTAGCTTTGCCCCAATGTTCAGTTATCTTTTTGCCATCTGTGGTGGGTACTGCAAATGGGTTGCTTTGTATTTTGTATTTCATAATTACTGTTAAGTTGTAAAAATGTTTGTTTGTTAAGTTGTTCTTATACATTCAGGCAGAATCATTTTTTGAGTTTCCAGATTATAAAAATGTCAAGTTCTAGTTTTACACATTCATTTTTTTTACAACCTTGCAACATCACGCCTTCATACCATTTTTATAGCTCAGATAATAATCCACCATCCACCAAGTTCGGCAAAGTAACTTTCAATCCAGGAGTTCTTTCCATCTCTCGTTTGATAGCAAATATCGCTTCGTCATTTCTAGCCCAACTTCTTCTTGCGATACCGTTATTCACATCAAATAGCAACATATTTTTCAATCTCGCATCTGCTTCTCGACTGCCATCGAGCAACATACCGAATCCACCATTGATTACTTCACCCCATCCTACTCCACCTCCATTATGAATTGATACCCATGTAGCACCACGAAAGCTGTCACCTATTACGTTATGTATAGCCATATCCGCAGTAAATTTACTACCGTCATAGATATTTGAAGTCTCTCGATAAGGACTATCCGTTCCACTCACGTCATGATGATCTCTTCCTAATACGACAGATCCGATCTCGCCACTTGCCACAGCATTATTGAATGCTTCAGCTATTTTCATACGCCCCTCAGCATCTGCATAAAGGATTCTTGCTTGTGAACCAACAACTAGTTTATTTTGCTTAGCATCTTTGATCCATGTGATATTGTCCTGCATTTGAAGTTGGATTTCTTCAGGACTACTCTCCATAATTTCAGTTAGAACTTTAGCTGCAATCTCATCAGTTTTGTCGAGATCTTCTGATTTCCCTGAAGCGCACACCCATCGAAACGGACCAAATCCATAGTCAAAACACATCGGGCCCAAAATATCTTGCACATAAGACGGATATTTAAAATCAATTCCGTTATCAGCCATTACATCCGCACCAGCTCTTGAGCTTTCTAGTAAGAAAGCATTCCCATAATCAAAGAAATAAGTCCCTTTTGCTGTGTGGTTATTTACTGAAGCTGCATGCCTTATTAATGTTGACTGTACAGCATCTTTAAATTCTTGTGGTTTCTCTCTCAACAAACTATTAGCATCATCGAAGGCAATATCAATGGGGTAATATCCGCCTGACCATGGGTTGTGCAATGATGTCTGATCCGATCCTACATGAATAAATATGTCTTCTTCATCAAATCGCTCCCAGATCTCAACAACATTTCCTATGTATGCGACCGAAACCACTTCTTTTTGCGCTTTAGCTGTTCTCACTCTAGTGACCAAATCATCCATATTGTCAATCAATACATCAACCCACCCTTGTTCATATCTTTTGGTAGCCGCCTTCGGATTTATTTCAGCGCATATAGTGATACATCCAGCAATGTTTCCAGCTTTAGGCTGTGCACCACTCATACCTCCTAGTCCTGCCGTCAAGAATATCTTCCCTGCAGGAGTTTCTCCTTTTGGTAGCATCTTTCTGAATGCATTCATCAACGTAATTGTCGTTCCATGCACAATACCTTGAGGTCCTATGTACATATAAGATCCTGCTGTCATCTGACCATATTGACTCACGCCCAATGCATTGAACTTCTCCAAGTCGTCCGGTGAAGAATAATTAGGAATGACCATACCATTGGTCACGATTACCCTAGGCGCTTCATTCCCAGATGGGAATAGCCCCATTGGATGGCCAGAATACATATGTAGCGTCTGCTCTTCCGTCATTTCTGACAAATACTTCATGGTAAGTATATATTGTGCCCAATTTTGGAATACTGCACCATTACCACCATAAGTGATCAACTCCTCAGGATGCTGAGCTACCGCTGGATCGAGGTTATTCTGAATCATCAACATGATCGCTGCAGCTTGCTGAGTTACAGCTGGATATTCTTCGATTGGTCGAGCATACATCCTATAATCAGGCTTAAATCTGTACATATAAATTCGTCCATATTCTTTAAGCTCCTCAGCAAATTCCGTAGCTAGTTCTTTATGCCATTCTGAAGGGAAATATCGAAGTGCATTTCTCAAAGCAAGTTTTTTCTCATCTGCAGATAAGATATCTTTCCGCTTTGGTGCACGGCTGACACCTTCCGGGTATGATCTCTTTGTAGGAAGGTTTGATGATAGACCTTGTTGTATATTTTCTTTAAATGTCATTTTTTAGTTTTTATGCTACTACCTTTTCATTTCTCTAACAATAACCGAACACTTTTGATCAATCGTTGAGCTGACAAAGTAAGATCAGCGAGTATCCAAAAGTGGCAGAATTCAATCATTTCACTACAAATGCCCTTTCCTTTACCAGTTCAATCATAGCATTGATGTCATCTTTTAGTAACCTATCTTCTTCCAATTTGTTGACATGCTTTCTAATTATAGCATGATTTTCTTCTATGATTTCTGAGCAAGTATTAGGCCTTCTGAATTCTACAGCTTGCGCACCATACATCAGCTCAATAGCAAATATCTTTTCGAGATTCCCTAGGATCTGATTGAATTGGCGACCAGAGATACTACCCATGGATACGTGATCCTCTTGTCCTAGCGAGGTAGGTATGCTATCAGCAGATGGAGGAAAACACAGTGATTTATTTTCTGTAACCAAGGCAGCTGTCGTGTATTGAGGGATCATAAATCCACTATTGAGGCCGCCCGCTTTTGTAAGTAATCTTGGCAAGCCATACAACCCTTCCAGTAATAAATAGCATCGTCTATCAGATATATTGCCCAATTCAGCTGCAGCTATGGACCCATAGTCAAGTGCCATCGCTAGCGGTTGCCCATGGAAATTACCCCCAGATATTGCTTCCGTATCGCTTAATATTATGGGATTATCTGTCACAGAATTCATTTCTATTTCGGCCAATTCTGTCAAGTGATAAAATGCATTTCTTGATGCACCATGCACTTGTGGCATACATCGAAGTGAATAAGGGTCTTGTACTCTTAGGCAGTCTGTATGAGATGATAGGTTCTCTGAATCTTTGAGAAGCATTCTCATTCTTTCGGCAACGTGCACAGTGCCTTTGAAGGCTCTGATACTATGCAATTCCGCTCTAAATGGTGAAGCACTTCCTTGAAATCCTTCTAGGCTCATCGCCCCTGACAAATCAGCTAAATCAAGAAGATATGCCATTTTGTCTAACCCTAATATAGCATGTGCTAGGATAAATTGCGTACCATTAATAAGAGCCAGTCCTTCTTTTGCTTGTAATATTATTGGTTCTAGTCCATGTCCTTTGAGCACATCCTTGGCGTGCATAATCTCCCCTTTGATCCAAAATTCACCTTCTCCAAATAGTGGTAAAAATAAGTGAGACAATGGAGCCAAATCCCCTGATGCGCCCACTGATCCTTGTTCTGGTACAACAGGTAGCAAATTATTCTCAATGAAATAAATAATGCGTTCAATAACCCCTATTCTTATACCTGAATATCCTTGACATAATGCATGGACCTTGCAGATGAGCATAATCTTCGACAGCATTTTGTGTATTGGGTCTCCGACTCCTACTGCATGTGTGATGAGCAGATTGGTTTGCAGTTGACTTGTTTGCTCAGGTGTAATTTGCGTATCGCATAATGGACCAAAGCCTGTATTTACGCCATATACGGCTCTCGACCCAGCAGCCATTTTTTCTACTTTAGCCCTACAATGATTTACTCTATCTATGGCTTCAGATGTCAGACCCGCTGTCAATTTCCCTTCCGCTATCTGTATTACTTTGCCAACATCAAGTTGATCTATTCCGTATTTGAACATATTTCAATTGTTGAATTATCGAATTGTTGAGTTTTTGAATACTAAACTAGTTTCAAAATCCAATCAGAGATTGGTTTCGTTTGTAAATAAAAAATTCCAGTCAATATTTGTAAAGTTAGTTTTATATTTGATGCTTACAAATACCATTAATGTCATCAACTGATAACTATGAGTAATCAATTAGAACTGCGCCATATCAAGTACTTTTTAGCTGTAGCTGAAGAATTACACTTTCGTAAAGCGGCTGATCGACTATTCATATCTCAACCCGGACTGAGTCGACAGATCAAACAAATGGAAACTGAGCTTGGTATTCAACTCTTCGAAAGACACAATAGGAAAGTAGCATTAACTCAAGCTGGAGTATATCTTCGAGATGAATATCAATCTATCACTAAATCACTTAATAAAGTACAAAATCACGCGCAACTGCTTCATAAAGGACAAGAGGGCGAACTAAAAATCGGATACATAGGATCGGCTATGCACAAGATCATTCCTTCTTTTCTATTGGATATAAAAAAGAAATACCCCAACATCCATGTTAATCTTCAAGAAATGGACAATCAAGTGCAGACAACAGGGATTTTGGACCAAGATATTGACATTGGATTTGTCAGGATGGATCGTGTACCCCGAGGAGTAGAGATTCAACCTATATATGAAGAGACATTTTCCTTAGTTCTACCAAAAAAACATTCTATTAACAAGTCCAATTTCAAAGGTTTGTCTCAGTTAAAAGATGAACCGTTTATCATGTTTGATTCATCATATAGCCCATCATATTATGAAAAAGTGATGCAAATATTCGATGAGGCAGGATTTGTACCTATCATTTCACATAAGTCCGTTAAAGCAAATACCATTTACAGATTGATCGAAAATAACCTTGGAGCTGCTATTGTACCTACTTCGCTTCAACAAGGGTATGACCTTGATATTCAATTTATTGAATTAACTACAATTGAGCATCGGACTACACTACAAATGGTTTGGAGTAATATGAATCAGAATCCTGTACTTGGGAATGTTTTGGGGTTGGTTTATGTAAATAACGGTTAAGTTGTTGATTTCCAACTTAATATTTCCCGAAATTCAACATCTAAAAGTAAAGAATATTCATCTAACTTTAGATTAATTGAAAATTGTTGTGCCTAACTCATAAATACATAAATTACATCTTCAACTCAACCTACAACATGAAATTAAAAATAGCACTAATCCAAGACTCCCCCATCTTCTTCGACAAAGATGCTACAATAACAAAGATGATACGGCTTATTGAAGAAAACAAGGAATCTGATCTTATCGTATTTCCAGAATCATACGTCCCCGGTTATCCAAGGGGATTTTCGTTTGGATCGGTCATAGGCAGTAGGAATGAAGAAGGGAGAGCTCTTTATGCTAAATATCATAAAAATAGTATTAGTTCTGATGGAGAAGAGATACAACAATTGATCAATATCACTAAATCAACGAATACATATCTAGTATTCGGATTCACAGAAAAAAAGAAAGAGAATGGAAGTCTCTATTGTTCCATGGCATACATATCTCCTACTGACGGGTTACTAGGCGTTCATCGAAAGATAAAACCGACGGGTACTGAGCGCTTAATATGGGCAGAGTCTGGAGGAGAATCATTAGTCACGTTTGATACTAAAATAGGAATTCTAGGAGGACTTATTTGTTGGGAAAACTATATGCCTCTAGCTAGATTATCAATGTATAAAAAAGGAGTACAAATCTATATAGCTCCAACAGCTGACTCAAGAGATGAATGGTCGAGCACTATGAAACACATTGCTCTTGAAGGCAGATGTTTTGTACTTGGGTGCAACCAATATTTTACAAAATCAATGTATCCTGACGAATATCAACATTTAGTCAAAGATGAGGAAGAAGAAATGTGTACCGGTGGCAGTATGATTGTATCACCCTTGGGCAAAATCCTAGCCGACCCCGTGTTTGGAAAATCTAGTGTAATAAAAGCTGAAATAAATTTGGATGATGTCACAAGGAGCAAACTTGACTTTGATGCAAATGGGCATTATACCCGAGATGATATATTTAACTATTCAGTGAATGGTCAACCTGAAATAAAAAAGGAACAAAACAATACTATCAATTAAAAGACAATATGAGCTGACTACAAACCATACCTTTGCCCTCAATCAAAACAACAAAATGAAACATATCTTCCTTTTCTTAGCAGTCATTCTCATTGTATCTTGTGAAAATGTACCACCTGAAACAACTACTGTTGATAAGACTCCCCAAATAGAATATCCTGCAGAACTCGTGAAGATATTTGATAATCATGGCGGATTAGATAAGTGGAATTCTATGAAATCAATGTCATATGAAATCGTAAAAGAAGAAGGAAACGAGAAGCAATTCATAGATCTACACGATCGACGAGAACGCATAGAAGCTAGTAACTTCACTTCAGGATATGATGGAAAAGAATACTGGATTGAGGCCGACACAACATATAAAGGAAATGCAAAATTTTATACCAATCTTATTTTTTATTTCTACGCAATGCCTTTTGTCCTGGCTGATGCAGGAATCAATTATGAGAAGACTGAGCCAATCGAATTCGAAGGTGAATCCTATCCTGGATATAGAATATCTTATGGAGATGGTGTAGGTGTTAGTCCTGAAGATGAGTATTTCATTCATTATGATTCAGAAACAAATGAAATGGCTTGGTTAGGTTATACTGTTACTTTTTTCTCTGGTAAGAAAAGCGAAAAAAGATCATATATCAGATATAATGACTGGAAAAACTTCAATGGAGTAAAATCACCAAATAGCCTTACATGGTTCACAATCGAAGAAGAAAAATTGATAGAACCTAGCCATACTATAAACTTCGAGAAGGCTATGGTTTCAGAAACTCAATTTACTGATGCTAAATTTGCAAAATCAAATGGCGCCAAAGTGGTTGAATAGTCTGTTCCATTTTTCATCGGATCATTTTCGTTAAAAATAAAATTTGACATTTCATGGTTACGTTTTTAGTTTCATCACGTTTATATATCTGAAACTAAACCCAAATAATGAAAGCTCTAATTACTATTTTCCTCCTCCTAGGCTTGTCTTTTCATGCTCATACTCAAACTACAAGTAATACTTTCAATCTAGATTTTGAAGAAATAACTAAAAATGAACCGCTACCAAATGGATGGATGAAATGGGGGACTTATGACATAAGCATCAGTCAAACTGAAAAGAAATTTGGAAAAAACGCTTGCAAGATAACAGCAAGTGACAGTGGTGAATTTGGCAGCGTAGCTTTAAAAATACCAGCTAAATACAAAGGTGAAGAAGTAACGCTAAAAGGCTATTTCAAAACTAAAAGTGTAGTCGGTTCCGTTGGTTTGATTATGAGGCTTGATGGAAAGTCTGGAGTATTGGAATTTGACAATATGCAAAATCAAGCGATCCAAGGAGATCACGATTGGAAAGCATATTCTATAAGTCTACCATTTCCTGATGAAACAGAGAATATATTTGTTGGTGGAATCATCCAAGGTAGTGGGGAAGCTTGGTTTGATAATCTTGAGGTATTAATCGATGGTAAGTCTGTGCAAGGAATGGCATTTGTAGAGAAACCAAAAACAAAAGCCGAGTTAGATACTGAATTTGCGGATGGGTCAAATATTTCATTAGACAACCTTGATGAATCAGCCTTAGAAAATCTAAATATATTAGGTAAAGTATGGGGATTCGTAAAGTACCACCACCCAGAAGTAGCAAAGAGTAACTACAACATGGATGCTGAATTATTCAGAATATTGCCCTCTATTGAGTCTGCTGACTTCAAAAATCAACTACTCCAATGGGTCAATAAATTTGGAGGCATAGGTGACGAAAAAGCGATTGAATTACCTGAACTAGAATCAGAACCGACTACGGATTGGATCCATGATGACCGGTTTCTTTCCCCAGAATTAGTTTCAGTGCTTGAGAAACTGAACACTTGTAAAAAAGAAGATTCAAACCATTATATAAGTTTCGCTAAACAGATTGGCAACCCTGCATTTGACAATGAGGAATCATATCCAAATATGTCAATGGATGATGACGGAATGAGAGTTCTTTCACTCTTCAGATTTTGGAATATGATTGAATATTTCTTTCCATACAAATATATGACCGATCAAAAATGGGATGATGCCCTAACTGAAATGATTCCTCAAATGATAAAGGCAGATGATGGACTTAGCTATAAATTAGCCTCTCTAGAAATGATTAAAAAAGTGCAAGATACTCACGCCAACATATGGATGAGAGACAAAGATCTATCAAAACATAATGGTGTGAATGGTACCGCATTAGAAGTTACATTCATAGAAAAAAAACCAGTAATTACTAAGATCTATTCCCCTTTTGATAATCCAGATTCAAAAATAAAAGTAGGTGACATCATTACAAAAGTTGACAATCGACCTATAGCTTCTATCGTAAAAGAAAAGATGAAATATTGTACCGCTTCTAATGGGCCCACTATGCTAAGGAATGTTGCAAGAAGGATATTACGAACCAATAATCCTGATATAAATCTTACATTAGAAAATGCACAGGGAGCATCATTCGAAGAAAGACTAAAAACCATTCCTAACAATCAAATTAAATATTCGCAAGAACGACCAACTGAATCTCACAGAATTCTTGATGGAAATATAGGTTACCTCTACCCCGCTGCGCTTGAAAAAGGTGAGATCGAAGATATAATGACCACCTTCAAATTTACAAAAGGATTGGTAATCGACATGAGATGCTACCCATCAGATTTTCTCGTTTTTAGTCTTGGAAAACACCTACTGCCCTATGAGACTGAGTTTGTAAAGTTCACCGCAGGAATGATAGAAAAACCCGGAGCATTTATGATGGGACAGACTTTAAAAAACGGACAATCAAACCCTGACTACTATCAAGGAAAAGTTGTTATTATTATAAATGAAGAAACACAGAGTCAAGCTGAATATACAACTATGGCATTGCGAAACGCACCAAAATGCACTGTCATAGGAAGTACTACTGCCGGTGCAGACGGAAATGTATCTCGAATAGTGCTCCCAGGTGGAATCAGAACTATGATATCTGGACTTGGTGTATATTATCCAGATGGCAGAGAAACACAGAGAATAGGCATCATTCCTGACATTGAAATAAAGCCTACGGTAAAGGGTATCCAGGAAGGAAAAGATGAGCTCTTAGATATGGCAATCAAAATTGTGAATATGAAGGATTAGTTAATTGTATAATAATTATCTATTTCAATTCCGTTTTAATTTGAAGACAACTCATTTCACAAAAACTATTTTCTTACTTTCGCTTTCTCTAAGTTTACATCCATAAAGCAAGATCCTGTGAAGATATTAGACGGCAAAAAGTTATCAGAAGAAATCAAAAATGAAATAGCTCAAGAAGTAGCTGTCATTAAAGCTGCTGGAGGTAATATTCCTCATCTTGCGGCTGTACTTATTGGTCATAATCCGGCCAGCGAATCTTATGTAAGGTCTAAAGTGAGATCGTGTGACCAAGTAGGCTTCGAGTCTACACTGATCAGAAAAGATGACTCTATTACAGAAGATGAACTACTTGAAATAATCCATGAATTGAATACCAGCGACGATGTTGATGGGTTCATAGTTCAACTTCCTCTGCCAAAACATATCGACGAAGTAAAAGTGACTCTCGCCATAGATCCCAAAAAAGATGTAGATGGATTTCACCCTGTAAACTTTGGTCGTATGGCACAAGGCTTACCATGTTACCTTCCGGCTACTCCATATGGCATACTTCAGATGATAGAACGATATGGTATCGAGACTTCTGGTAAGCATGTAGTTGTTGTAGGGAGAAGCAATATCGTAGGTACTCCGATGAGTATCCTTTTATCTAGAAAATCTAAAACTGGAAATGCTACTGTAACACTAACCCATAGTAGAACCAAGGATTTGGCTGGGGAAGTAAGCCGAGCTGACATTGTAATTGCTGCAATCGGAATCCCGAATTTCATCTCTGCGGACATGATCAAAGAAGGTGCTGTAATAATAGATGTAGGAATCAATCGTGTTGAAGATGATACACGAAAAAGAGGTTATAGATTAGTTGGTGATGTAGATTTTGATGGTGTATCCGCTAAAGCTAGTTACGTAACTCCTGTTCCTGGTGGTGTAGGTCCAATGACAGTAACTTCACTCCTTATGAATACCCTGAAGTCTAGTAGAAAAGAGATTTACGGATAATTTAGACCTTTAAACCACTATTTCTTACTTTCTCCTATTTTGAGTCAACTCCATAAACATACATCCTAATATTTAAAATATTAAAAACAACAAAGGCTGCCTTTGGGTAGCCTTTATTGTTTTCACTTCTTTCGATCTAAGTCTAGATAAAAGTACATTACTAACTTTAAATATCAAAACTCGATCCTCACAACGCTTAATCGAGCTTATCTAGCAGATCTTTCAATTCATCTTTATAGCCATATGGATTATATATATCAGCTTTATCCACCCATTCTTTTACATCATTTATTGTGAGGTCATTTTTATAATCTGAATCAAAAAGAATCATACCAAGACCAGCGACAGCCACAGCAAATCGGGTATTCTCACTACTATTATCAAATGATACTAATTCGTCATCAACGTCAAGAGTAATAAGTTGACTAGCATCTTCGTTTGGCAATTTATACCTAAAATCTATAGAAAATGTCTGTTCTGTAAGTGGATCTATACCCATGTTAGCTGGGATTATTTCATATAAAGCAGTAATTGTTTGGCCTACACCTATCTCGCCTGCATCTTTGTTGTCGTCTTCGAAATCTTCATTGTTGAGGACTCTATTTTCATAACCGATAAGTCTGTATTGCTCTACCAGTCTTTGGTTGAATTCGACTTGCACTTTTACATCTTTCGCTACAGTATATAGCTTTCCGAATTCTTCGATAAATACCTTATCGGCTTGTTTTTCACTGTCTATGTACTCATAAGTTCCGTTACCGTGATTGGCTATTTGTTCCATTTGACCATCTTGATAGTTTCCTCTCCCCACACCGATCGTAGTAAGGAAAATACCCTCTTCTCGTTTTTCTTCTATAAGTTTTAGCAATTCTTCCTGTGAAGTAAGACCTACATTAAAATCCCCGTCTGATGCTAATATCACTCTGTTGTTTCCTCCTTGAACGAAGTGATCATTTGCTATTTTGTATGCATCAACTATACCACCAGAACCATTGGTAGATCCACCAGAGGTCAGGTTGTCAATGGCATTTTTAATCTTCTCTTTTTCGCTACAAGATGTACTTTCCAATGCTATACCAGCATTAGATGCATAGGTTACTATTGCGATTCTATCTTCGTCTCTTAATTTATCCACGAGTTTTTTAAAGGACTTCTGCAGAAGTGGAAGTTTCTCTTCATTAGACATTGATCCAGAGACATCGATAAGGAATACGATATTGCTTGCAGGCAGGTTTTCGAATTCTATATCCTCACCTTTTATACCAATTCTTAATATTTTATGATCATTATTCCATGGACATGTAGCGACTTCTCCATTTAGTGAAATAGGGTGACCATTATTGTCAACTGCATAATCATATTGGAAATAATTGATGAGCTCTTCTGTTCTAACTGCATATTTTGGAATTTCTTGATCAAATTCGATGAGATTTCGAATATTACTATAAGAGCCACCGTCTGCATCTATACTAAAAGTAGAAGTGGTTTCATCTGAAGTTTTGATAAAACTGTTTTCAATGATCTCGTTATAACCATCTCCAGATGTTACATCTTCACCCCAACTAGTTACAGGGCTATCAGATCCAACGGCGGCGTCTCCACTTGGATAGGAGCCATCATTATCCAAAGTTTGGCAAGCAAAAAACATAAGTGTAATAGCTGAGTAAAAGAAGATTTTTTTCATTTTTCTATTCGTTTAATTTGTGATTGACATTTAAATAAAGCTGTTTCGTGTTTCGTGTTTACTGTAACTTGTATTGGTTTTGATTCCATTTATCACTTCTATCAATAAGACGTTGCTGACTAGTAATTCGTCTAATGATTTTATTGTTTATTTTAATTAAGTCCCAATTTTAGATTTTTAAATCAAAGTTTTGTTTCAGTTTAACACCCCAATTATCTCATTCACCTTGCAAAACGTACATAATAACCGTACATTTGAACTAAATACTAATTACAAATGAAAGAAATAAGTATCACAGACCTAAGAAGTAACCTCAAAGAGGTACTCGACCATGTTAAACAAGGCAAGATTATACAGATCACCCAGAGAGGAAAAGTCATCGCGACAGTAAATCCTACTCAAGAGGATGATGACGAAGTAGCTTTTCAAGCCAGACTACAGGCGTATAGAAATGGTGGCATCCAGGTTCATGATAACATTGTAGATAAGCCACTCAAGCAATATGATGAGATAGACGATTCATTTTATTCATCATCTAAAGCTGCTGAGTCAAATGAGTAAACCAAAATTAGTAGTTGACACGCATTATCTGATCTGGGACTTGCAAGGAAACTCACGTTTTGAAACCGCTCTTCCTCATCTTAAAAAATATGGAGCTGAAGTATACATATCTTCCATTTCATTTTGGGAATTAGGTATGCTTGTTGGCAAAAAAAAGATATCGCTTCCCTACTCTATCAAACAATTCTTTAGTGATCTGATTCGACTTAGAGGATATAAGGTTTTGCATATGACTCCTGAGATTTCAGATCTTGTTGCTCAATATGCAAATGAAATAAATGGTGATCCTGCAGATCGAGTGATTGTTGCTACAGCTTTGGCGTATGATGCGGTATTGCTTACCGCTGATGGTGATTTGAAGGGGTTGTCGTTTTTGAAGACGTTGTAGTTTGGTTTCGGATGGACTGTTTTAGGATTATCACTGGTCTATCATAAAAAGTGCAAACAACAAAAAAGCTTATTGATGCAACCACAAGTACCATGCTTTCTATTTTAATTTATTAAATTTTTTTTTTATATACTCATGTAATAAATGTTTTTCTTTATCGAGGTTAAGAGCTTTTTCAAATTGTAGTCTTGCATTTTCGAAGTCATGCTTATCGAAATAATAAATACCAAGATTTCTATAAGCATAAGAATTCAGATTATCTAAATCTATAGAATGAAAAATATCATTTAGTCCTTCAGCTTCATTCCCTAATTTAATTTTTGCTAACCCTCGATTATTGTATGAGTATGCGAATTCGGGTTCGATTTCTATGGCTATGTCAAAATCATCAATAGCTTTTTCATATTGCTCAATTATGTTATAAGTATATCCCCTATTGTTTAAAGTGTATTTGTTCCGTGGATTTAAATCAAGGGATTTTTTGTAATCAGAAATTGCATCTTCATAATTATCAATATTAGATTTTGTTATTCCAGAATTTGAATAATCATCAGAATTAAGATTGCAGTTTTTGTCAAATTCTAAATGAATAGACAACGCTGTCTTGTAATCCTTTTTGTAAATAAGATGAAATTGCTAAACGATAAACCATTTCTTCTGTAATACCATTATCTAAAATTTCATGAAACTCTTTTGATGCCTTTTTATAGTCTTGCTTGTTGTAATTCTCAACACCACTTGTATACTGAGATGGAAAAGTTTTATATTTTAAAAGCTGTTTTAATTGTTGTCCATCATTATATACTATTGAACCATCGTAGAGTAGGGTTGGATTATTTCTTGGAATTATATTAATGAAGAAGTCAAAAAAAGATGAGCCAAGAAAAAAAACACTAATTAATTGTAGACTACCATGAACATCTTCTACAAAAGCAAAATAACAACTCAATACTCCAATTACTAATGAGGTCAAAGGACCAAGTATAGTAATGATTATTTGTTTGTTAATTGTAATCTCTTTGCTGTGAGGAACATAGAGCCCAATATTCCAAAGAAAAGGATTGTATTTAAAAAACATCTCAAGTCGACCCAAACGCAAAAGTAAACTTTGTTTAGGGGCTCCAAGAGATCCAATGTATAACGTTACATTCTCTTTTGTCAATAGTAAGGCTCCAATACCGTGACCTAGCTCATGAAATAAAACCGTGACTGGTCTGGTTATAACGACCAAGAGGATAAAAGTTAAATATATTGCGATAAATGTCATTTTTTTATTTTCGTTTGAAAATGATCTACATCATCTCCCCTTTCAAATACTCCCCTACATTCTTCTCAATCCGAGCATTCACATCAGAAGCATCAGCTCTCTCGAACGCCTTACCAGTTATCACTTCATATAACTCGATATATCTTTCAGAAACTAGATTCACAAAATCATCCGGCATCTCAGGCATCGTCTGCCCATCCTGACCTTGAAATCCATTATCCATCAACCATTCTCTTACGAACTCTTTACTGAGTTGTTTCTGAGCTTCTCCGTTTGCTTGTCGCTCTTCGTATCCGTCAGCGTAGAAATATCTAGAACTGTCGGGTGTATGAATCTCGTCCATTAGTATGATTTCACCATCGATCAATCCAAATTCATATTTTGTATCTACTAAGATCAGGCCTTGTTTTGCTGCCATTTCTGTTCCTCTCCAGAACAACTGAAGCGTATAGTCTTCTAGCTGATCCCATTGGGCAGCCGTAACGATTCCTTGTTTGAGTATTTCTTCTTTTGAGATATCTTCGTCATGCCCCTCTTCTGCTTTGGTGGCTGGTGTGATAAGTGGTCTAGGAAATCTATCATTTTGTTTTAATCCTTCTAGCATTACCTCTCCACACAGTATTCTTTCTCCACTGTTGTATGTTCTCCATGCATGACCGGCCATATATCCCCTCACTACCATTTCTAGCATGATAGGCTCGCATTGTCTACCTACAGCAACATTAGGGTCTGGTGTTGCTTCTAGCCAATTGGGTACAATATCACTCGTTGCATCCAAAAAATGCTTAGCTACTTGATTTAGTACTTGGCCTTTATAAGGAATTGCTCTTGGAAGAATATGGTCAAACGCTGATATCCTATCGGTTGCAACCATTACTATTTTATCATCTAAAAAATATACATCTCGCACCTTACCATTATATACCTTAGTCTGTCTCGGAAAGTTGAAGTCTGTAATAGCAATTGCATTCATAATATTGTACTTTTTAGATGGATTTAATTTCCCATCATTTGAAGCCCTAAAAGTATGGCTTTAGTGCAACAATTGACTATTTTTTGAATTCTTTTCAGAATAATTACTCTTTTAATTTTTATCTACTCATATTTGCCACTTAGCCCAAAATCATTAAAAATTACCGAATTTGTACTGGTTAGACAACATAGATAAATACATAGAACATTTCGCTTCTCCAGCTATACAGCAGAGAGGGAAAACACTGGCTAACATCGGTGCTTTGAGGTCAGTAGATTACGACACTCAGAATAATAAAGGTATCGCTGAAGTAAGCTCAGGAGAGGTCTTTACTGTAAAGATCAACAACGGTGTAAGCCAAGATTTCCGTAATATAAACACAGAATGCAACTGTGATTACGAAAATGGCATGTGCAAGCATGAGGTTGCAGCACTCCATGGACTGAAGAAAAAATTCCAGTACAATTCTGCAGCGATCATCAATATCATAAACCAAACAAACACAATACACAATAGCTCTAGCGAGCTGGAGATGGATGATGACATCCTATCCAAATATACGCTAGAAGCTCAGTATCCTCCTAGGGTTAGAGAGACAGCTGAGATGATCGTAAAGTACAATACGATCTCTGAGAACATACTCTCATTTGATATAGGAGAAAAGGCTTATCGTTGGGAAAAAGAAAAGTACGAGTACGAGACTGTTAACTTTTTGATGGCAAAAGACAAAATTACTACTCGTTGTACATGTAACAAGCAAGTAATGGAGCTTTGTAATCATCAAATGAAGGCGGTACATCATATTTTCATAGAGTTGGGTTTACCTGAATTATTGAAAAACTTCCCAAGTGTAGATGATCTAAAGGAAATAGCGGCAACTGAATATGGATTATCTGGTCCTGAGGAAGTAGATAAGTTCTTTACGCTTACCTTGACAAATAAGGGTCCTGAATTCATGCCAAAGGACAAGGAATTGGTATCCTACTCTGACCATTTGTATTTGGTCAAAAAACTGGAGCAAATCAATTCTACCACTCCATATAATGCGATTAGCGAAACTGATAATTATGATGACAATCTTCAAGGGGTATCTATCTTTTTGGACAATGAATCTGATACTATTCCTATCCGATTGCACATCATATCTGGAAAGTCAAACAAAAAAAGTGAAAAAATAGTAAGTAGCGTAACCAACGTAGATGATCCATCTCAGATCAATCCATCGTTGAGAAGCATCTTTCTTGATTACGAGAAGATAAAAAGTCTATATAATAATCAGTTTCCTGATACCGTGCATCCAAAGATGCTCAATCTCCTAACCAAGCACAAAGAGACACTACTTTCAGTGCCGTTGTACTATATGAAGGAGAAATTCAGCTTCAGGAGAGCGGATATGCGAAATGTAGAATTCTCAGAAACGACTGCTAAAGTATTGATCAAAGCAAGATCAAACAAGGCTCAATATGTGATGGAAGGCTTCATATTGTTTGGTCAAGAAGAAGTTCCAATTAAGTCTTTGATCGGAGATATCAATTCTTTGCTATTGTTCCATAACAATCAGTTTTATGTGATCGATAGTTTGAGAGCGAGTCGATTAATTCAACTATTAATAGAGCGACCAATACTGAAATACTCGATCAAGTCTAAAGAATCGTTTAATCAGCAAGTAAGTCAGCTTTCTCATGTTGCTAATCTAGAATTTTCTGGAGAAGACATTGTCATAGCTGAAAAACATTTGGAGGTCACAGAAAAGAGTATAGATCTATCTGAAAACTCCGAAAGTCTTATTCTCCAACCATTTATCAAGTATGAAGACGATAAGAACTATAGACCGATAATAGATGCTGAGCATATTACAGATAGCAAAGAAGGCCTAGTTACTATCAAAAGAGATAAAGAAAAAGAAGAGGAATTCATCAAATCTCTAGCTGAATTTGATACTGATTTTGAAAAGCAAGCTCACCTAGGTTTTTTCTATAAAAACTTAGATTCGGTGATCAATACGCCTTGGATTTTTGATTTATATAGATTCTGTAAAGAAAATGAAATCACTATTACAGGCTATGAAAATCTCGAAAAAATAAATTACAATCCTAACGAAGCAGAGATCAATATAAGCTTAAGTTCAGGGATTGACTGGTTTGAAGGTGATATTGACATGACCTTTGGAGGACTATCTGTAGAGCTAAAATCTCTGAGAGACGCCATCCTTAATAATGATACTACCGTAAAATTAACAGACGGTACACAAGGTCTGCTTCCAGAAGAATGGATAGAGAGACTATCTGCAATGTTTAGAAATAGTGATGTAGTAGATGGTAAATTATTGATCAGTAAGATGAAGTTCAATCTTATAGATTCGCTTTTTGATGAAATCAATGATGAGCAACTTAAGATGGAGATCGACTATAGAAAGCGTCTCTTGATGGATTTCGACAATATAGAAGAAGTCCCTCTCCCAGCAACTGTAAATGCAGAATTGAGACCTTACCAAAAAACGGGTTTTTATTGGTTGAAATTCTTAGATGATTTTGGATTTGGTGGTTGTTTGGCGGATGACATGGGACTTGGAAAGACCCTGCAAGTAATTACATTCTTAGCTTATAAAAAATCACAAGGGGCTGGTACTAATTTAATAGTACTCCCTAAGTCACTGTTATTCAACTGGGAAGATGAGATTCGTAAATTCTGTCCAGATCTAACGTATATGATTTATCATGGGAGTAAGAGAAAGCTGGAGTTGAAAAATTTCGAGAAGTATGACATGATCCTATCTACATATGGAACGGTGACGAATGATATAGAAGACATCATGGTGCATCACTTCTCTTACTGTGTATTGGATGAAAGTCAAGCTATAAAAAACCCAACAAGCAAGCGATACAAAGCCATGCGACTTGTCAAATCTGATAATAAGATTGTGATGACAGGTACTCCTATCGAAAATCAGACCTTCGATTTGTATGCACAGTTTAACTTTATAAATCCTGGATTCTTCGGATCAGCAAATCAGTTCAAAATGCACTTTGCAGAGCCGATCGATATGTATGGAAATCAAGCTGTAAGTATAGAACTAAGGAAACTGGTAAAACCATTCCTCTTAAGAAGGACTAAGGAGCAAGTAGCAAAAGATCTTCCTGCGAAAACGGAGAGTATCATCCATGTAGAGATGACTGCGAAGCAAAGGGTGATTTATGATGCTTTCGTGCAGAGATATAAGGATTATGTAAGTCAGAAGATCAGCGAAAACGGTATCCAGAGGTCTAAGATGTTTGTCATCGAAGCATTGCTTAAATTGAGACAAATATGTAACTCCCCTGCTCTACTAAACGAGGACAAAGACTACCCGAACGAATCCGTAAAAATTGATGTAATCATGGAGCGACTATCTGAACTGGTAGGCGGTCATAAAGTGCTGGTAATTTCTCAATTCACATCGATGCTGTCTCTCATCAGAGAAAAAGTAGAAGCAGCTCAAATTCCATATTCATATCTTGACGGTTCGACTCGAAATAGAAAAGCGGTTGTAGATCAGTTCAATGAAAATGATGATTACAGAGTCTTCTTACTATCCCTTAAAGCGGGTGGTGTAGGTCTTAATCTTGCATCAGCAGACTATGTATTCTTAGTAGATCCATGGTGGAATCCTGCCGCAGAATCACAAGCGATAGATAGAGCTCACCGAATCGGACAGAAGAATCAAGTATTCGCATATAGAATGATTTGCAAGGACTCTATAGAAGAGAAAATACAGCTACTTCAGCAGAAGAAACGTAAGATGGCGAAAGATATCATACAAGTGGAAGAGAGCTTTATAAAGTCGCTTACACAAGATGATATTATGGCATTATTTAGTTAGGCGTTGACCTTAATATGTTATACCAGTTCTGCCTAAAACTCACTGTTTCTTGCAAAAGCCAGATGAACAAATGCCGTATATATCTATAGTATGTCCGTTTTTTCTGCGTTAAAATTATCATGTCATTGATAATAGATATGAATATTTTTAACGCAGAGATGACTCAGAAGTAGCCAAATGAATTCCTCAATTTGGGCTTAACACAAAACTAGAACCTTGATTATAAAAACGAAAATCTAGATTTACTTTAATTTCAATTGTAACAATTAAGGTTGCAGCAATTTTCGAAACATTGGGCTTCATGTTATTTCACCCATTTTCTAAAATAAGTCAACTTACTCTTTTCATTTCTCCTTTGGTAAAAGCTGCTTTTAGCCTAACTTCTACCTCATACATTTGTTGCTTGTCTAAACCGTGTATAATTACCTTGATTAGATAGCGATGGTCCTCATCAGAAAGGTGCTCTATCGTAATTTTTTGGTTCGGCAATACATAAGGCATAGATAATAAACTTACACGAATGGACTGCTTCACTTGAGCAATATCACATGGTTTTGAGATCGAAAGTTCAATGCTGTGACTAGTACACCTGACTTAGGACTGCTGCGGACAACAATGGCATTGCTAAAAATGGCATATGGAATATCAAGCATAGAACCGTCATCTAGTTCCATCTCTAAGCTCAATGCGTTAAAGGAATGAATGGATCCATGCTGACCGCTAACGCTAATGATCTGACCGATTGAATAAATATTTCCCGCATGATGGATCACACCAAGCACGTAGTTCTTCATTGGCCTATATAAGACCAATACCAAAATTGTGGTAACGACAACTCCTACAAGAGGTCTGCTGACCAGAATACTTACTAATACCGCTAACACCAAAACAGGAAGGTAGAGTCTCTCAATAATTTCTAATCTCCAATGCCATTGCCGACCTTTTCTTCCCTGACCTAATACGGGAAGTAATATTCGTTTGATGAGTCCGTAAGCTAAACCTACGAGGAGTCCGATAAAGACTGTCCAGATTACATAACCAAGCCCAGGTAATTCATTATTAAGTAACCGTTGCATTTCGTCTATCTGGTTTTCCATTTCAACATTTTTTTGCGTTCGAAGTAAAAAAGATCCTAAATTTTGACTACCCCACCGCAAGCGGATGGAGCATTCGCCAAAATTTTTCAAACCTAAAGGTCGGTATTCGGATCTTTTTTGTGATAAGGCGTTTTTATGCAAAAACATCT
>JBLHWH010000088.1:0-25622 GCA_047628935.1 Halioglobus sp.
AGTACTCTAATCGAGGCATTGGGCCGTCCCTTAGTTTCATTATACAGCACTGAATATGGGCTTTCATCTATTCTCGAGGTTACCTTTTCCTAAAATACATTATGCCATCCTGATGACTCATTCAGTAATGTACTCTTTCGTTTTGATAGATGGCTTCCTATCCCTCTAAACAGATCCCCTTGACTATTTTCACTTCTTACAAACATGTCTATAAAATACCTTTTTATTTACTAGTCCTCTTAGATATCCAATATTATTTTGTAACAATTCTTCTTTCTCCAGAAATCCACAATTTGGGCGTTCCTCTTGGTTAAGCAATGAAATCAATTAACTAAATTGCTTACAGTATTTTTTTAAAAATAAATTGCAGAGGTAGTTTGACTTTTCGGAGTGGTCTCATAATTGTAAATTATTTTTCTCTATTCAAAGATTGCACTCAAGCCAATCGTAAATCCTCTATCCAATAAACCTTCATTCCCATATGACCAAACATAATCTAGCCTAAAGAGACTAAACTTACCTATTTTCACATCCGAAATCCCCGCCGCTACTTCATAGTAATTTGATTCATCTTTTCTAACAAGTGCGTTACCACTGATGACTGTTTTCCACCCTAATCTATTTACCAATGGAATCAGATCTAATAGATATCCATCCAGATTATGTTCATAAAATCCAGCGACGTAATCATTTGTAGTAGAGTAAGTATAATGAGGCATCATCTTAAATCCACTCATATATCTACCTCTTAGTGTCACAAGATTGATATTCGTCATAAAGTGATGTTGATCAATGAATTCAACATTCTTATTGGTTAAGAATGTGCTTGCAATTATATTAATATTACTATGACCGTAGAGTTTGTAGTTAATCTTGTCTTTTTTGATTCTCAAGGTCAATTTATCATAATCAGTATCACCAAGAGCAATTCCTTTATCATATCTAAGCCATATATCAGGCCATGCACTAGAATTCCTCATTCGGAACTTTGGAAATGAGCTATACTTCTGCCCTATTCTAAATCTCATATTCACAGTGAACTTTAAATCATTATGTGTCTCAAAAAACAATCCAGAAGATGAAGGGTCTAATGGATGGTTGGATGCAAATTCTTCATCTTTATTACTAAAACTATAATCAGAAGTATTCATCAAGGCAGATCGGTTAGAGTACATCAACCCAGACCTCAGGAAGATACCATTTGCTACTTCTCTCTGATATTGAACACCAATATATTTCTTCCTAAAGTATCGAGCTTGATTGTCTTTATTTAATAATGATGTCCACGTATCGATCAATGCAGGAACCGGATTATTTTCATTAAGCTGACGATTGGAATCACCTATTCTAAGAGACCAGTTCTCCCAATACTTCCTGTTGGTTCTTAAGTTGATAAATGCTTCCGCTTTAATCCGTTTATCTCCAAAGCCATATCCTAGTTTCGAGGCTATATTGAACCTTCGATTTTCGCTACTGTCAACCTTCACATAATTCATTCCTAAATTTACAGAATGACCAGCTACAGGATTAAAATTATAAGTACCGAGTGGAGATGGGAATGTCAGATATCTCTTTCTGTAAGAATTATCATTGCTGTATCCGAATAGTAAATTGGCATACGTAAACTTATTATTAACCCTATCTACAGAATCTTTGTACTCTTTCGTTGCCCAAACCTTTTTGAGTGAATCTTTTTTGATGTAGTTATATCGTTCTTCTTCTGTCAATCTTACCGGACGAACGTTCGACCAAAATGAAGAATCAGTTTTGATGGCACTTTCTTCCATTCTAAATTCTTCATTTCCAAAAAATGACCGATCAAAATCTGGATTGAAATTATAATCAGAGAAGATATAGGTAAACCCTCCGCCAATCTTAAACCCAAACCCTCCAATCGAAAAACTCATCGTTTGAGAAAACACTTTCCATTTGTCCTTTTCAACTGGAAGATGAACTTGCTTTATTGTTATGGTATCAAAAAACGGTTCCTTGATCGCTTTCCCCGTAAATGAGAGATCCAGTTCCTTCACTTTCCACTTATCCTCAATGATATATAACTCACCAAACATGGTAGGTCTCGCACTAGATTTTGGTATGACTTGTATCCTATTGATCATTCTACCGTCTTGATCAACTTTGGTTTCTATCATTTTATAATTATAGAATAGCAAAGCATTGTCAGCTAGAGGATTGATAAGCGATCTATTGAATTCAAAATACTCTTCATAGATATCATAATTCGATCCGAGAAACCTATTAAAATTAAATGATCCATCATCTTCAGCAACAATAGAAGAATACATTTCCTCTTTAATTAAGTCTGGTTGGTGGAACGAAACGATTGATTGAGATTCCGCAAGATAAACGATACCCTGCCCTGTGCTATCAAGCATCCCTTCCATATCTCCTACCTCCTGACCTAAAATCTTCTTAGGTGCTTTGAGCATTTTAAATACTCCTTTAACATATAAATCAAATTGATACTTCTCTGCGGATTCTTTGTTCGAATCTCTTGCCTTTATTGCCGCTCTTATAACTCTATATGCTGGGTCTTCAGCATCTGCAGAGACAATTATTTCTTGGATCTCAATACTTGCTTCATTTAAGATTACATCTTTAGCTAACTTGCCAGAAATCGATATGAGTTCTTTGTGTTCTTCGTAGCCTATATATTTATATACGATAGTGTGATCACCGGACTCCAGACTCAAAGAATACTCTCCCTCAATATTACTTACCGTCCCCTTAGATGTCCCCTCCTTATAAACCGTCACAAATGATAGCGGTTCACCAGATTGATCGTAGATGGTTCCAGACAGTTGTGCCTGTGCCCAAGAAATAGAGAATATAAAAAGTACTAAAATTAAATATGTAATTCTATCTTGCATGTTGGATATTATGGAGCGATTAATCTAAGAAACAACGATTATCAAATGACAAATGTAACTTACTCTGTGGCAAAACTTTCGAATATTGAAGAAATAACTTCTTTGTTTAGGAACACAATTCAAACGGTAAACACCAAAGACTATTCTCCAAAGGAAATAGATGCTTGGTCACGCGGTGCTGACAATATCGACAACTGGGTCAAGAGAATAGAAACACACTATTTTATAATTGCTAAAATCGCGAATGAACTTGTGGGCATGGCGTCAATCGATGATGGTGGATATCTTGATGTGATATATGTCCATCATCAATATCAAGGAATGGGAATTGCAAAATCTCTATTATCCAAAATGATAGAAAGAGCTAAGTCGTTAGGCCATAAGGAGATATTTAGTGATGTGAGTATTACCGCTAAGCCATTTTTTATTTATAAGGGGTTTGAAATTGTAAATCCACAGCTGATCCTTTGCAGGGGAGTTATATTAAGGAACTATCATGTTAGACTTGATATGCAGTAGTTCCTGCACACCAATGAGGTGTCTGATCCATATTTTTTATCAGATAGTAAATTATAATAAATACTGATTAATTTCCCACTATTGGTTTACTAAGATGATAAATGTCAGACACTCTTTGAGATGTCAGACATAGCATATTAATTTTGCTGTTGCTCATATTTGCAGAACAGGTTGAGTAATCATTATAATCTATTACTAAATCAAATCAAACAAGTCTTTCACCCCAATAGTACGCTCAATCGTAAATCCCTCTGCATATTCTGCATTGATATCTCTCCCGTAAGTTCTATTCTTTGCACGATTAAATTCTAAGAAGTCCTTACCAGAAATAGGTGTTTTGGGTCCCGTTGCATCTGGATCATAGAATTGGGTTTTATAAGCAAGGATACTTTCGATTTTCTTGTCCATATATGGAGTTATGTCAACAACAAAGTCAGCATTCAAGTTTCGATCTTGAATATAATGATAAACAACTTTTGGTCTCCACTTTTTTAATTCATTTCCATTCTCATCTACTTGTTCTATTCTTTGGAGTCCAGAATAAAAACATGCATCAGATATTAACTTAGAAGCTCTACCATGATCTGGATGTCTGTCTCTAACTGCATTTGCCAATACAATATCTGGTTGATACTTTCTTATTATTGCCGATATTTTGAGGATATTTTCTTTAGAGTGTTCGAAAAATCCATCTGCCATTCCTAAGTTTTCTCTTGCCGCTAATCCTAAAATTTTGGCAGCATCCTGAGATTCCAATAATCTAATCGGCCCACTGCCTCGTGTTCCTAATTCCCCTTCAGTGAGATCAACCGCAACGGCAATATAACCCAGTTCTATATGCTTCAAAATAGTACCTGCACAACCCAATTCTATATCATCTGGATGCACTCCAATGGCTAAAATATCTACTTTCATAAATCGGTTTTCAAAATATAGTTAGTTAATCTCCTTGTTAACTTACTAGGAGAATCAATAGCTCGGACTCGAATATCTGCCCGTAGGTAATCATTTTCTCGTTTCCCTAACGTTGTTTTCACAAACGTTAACAGTTCTTTGTCTGTCTTGTTTTGTAAAAGTGGTCTTTGAGTATCCTCTTTCAGTCTATCAACTAATCTCTGTCTACCAACTTTAAGATAAACGGATAACGATTCAGATTTTATTTTGTCCATGCCATTAAAATGACACGGGGCTCCCCCTCCTGTTGACACGACCATCTTTTTAGACTTAGAAAGTATATCGGATAGAGTCTTAGATTCTAACTCTCTGAAATATGCTTCTCCTTTATCTGCAAAGATTTCTTTGATCGTACAATTTTGTTGTTTCTCAATATATGAGTCCATATCAAGAAACTCCATATGCAGCACATCTGCCAACATTTTACCCACAGTAGTCTTTCCACTGCCCATAAATCCAATCAATACTATATGTGTTCCTATACCCTCCATAACTAAACAAAAACTATCTTTGCGCAATAAACAAAAAAAAATACAATGCTATACATATTATTACAAGCAGACGGAAGTAGTTTATTAAGTCAAATGCCTCTTTTTGCTATCATGATTGCTATTTTCTATTTCTTTTTTATCAGACCTACGACTAAGAAGCAGAAAGAACAAGAGACATTCCTTACTACACTTGAAAAAGGTAAAGAAGTAGTAACCGCTAGTGGTATCATTGGTAAGATAACTAAACTAGAAGACAAAGAAATTACAATACAAGTAAGTGAAAAGACTTTTGTACGTATGACTAAAGGTTCCGTTTCTAATGAATTGACGGCTGCGTTTCATAAGGTGGAGGTAAAGAAGTAAGAAGCGTTTCGGAGTTTGGCGAAAGGTTATAATGGCATATAAAACCTAATTTCTCTGCGTTTTATTTTATGCAGATACATGTTCTTGTTTTTTACACTAAAGCCACCGTTACTTCAAGAGCCGAGTGAACAAAAGACTTGGCCCACTGGACTAGATGCCCAATGATCAGCTAGTCCTGCGGGTTTACGAGACTTCATTCGTTTTTATACGTATCCAAGGCCCTCGACTAAAGTCGAATGAACAAACGTGTTCCACTCAGAATACATTACACCTCCTTCCTCACCACGACCGGCACATCCTTCACCGCCATCCTTACCGTTTGTCTAATTGTCTCTTCGAATAAAACAATCTTACCCACTCTCATTCGATCTACAGTTGCTATATCATAATGACGAACAGTAATTAATTCTAGATCGTCATCTTTAACGATTGTATACTTATCAGAGAGATCACTGATAAACTTAGATATCTTCTTTTGATCATTTTGAACAGCTACCGAAAAACTGATGGCTGTATTCTGCATCATATTCACCTTCAAACGATAATAATTCAATTTGGCAAATATTTCACTCAAGTGTTTTTCTGCCACAAATGAAAAATCATTGGTAGAAATGTGTATCAACGACTGATTTGATTCGATTACAATTACTGGAGGATAGACCGTATCCACATCAGAGGTAATCAGCGTGCCCATTGATTCAGGATCATTAAATGGCCTAACATACATTGGGATACTTTTATTCTGAAGTGGTTTGATTGTTTTCGGGTGTATCACTTTAGCCCCGAAGTAAGTCATTTCAATGGCCTCTCGGTATGATAAGCGATCAATCTTAGTTACATTCTCGAATAATCTAGGATCAGCTGTTAAAATACCTGGTACATCTTTCCATATACTCAAACTCTTAGCATCAAGACAATAGCTGAATATACCCGCAGAATAATCAGAACCTTCCCTTCCAAGCGTAGTATTTAAGTTTTCTGTGCTACATCCAATAAATCCTTGTGTAATGACAACATCATATGTTTTTATCAATTCTAAGACTTTTGTATCCATTCGAGCTTGTGTATCTGCCCATATTACCTTTGCTTCTCTGTAAGTATTATCTGTTATGATGATGTCTCTTACATCTAGCCAGATAACGTTAAGTCCTTCTTTTAGTGCTTTATGATATAAAATTTTAGACGATACCAATTCTCCTACTGAAACAATCTGATCATATATATAATTGAATTCATCCTGTACATCATCCTCGATCATCCAATCGATCTCAACAAAAGTATCACTCAAGTCAGCAAATGATTCTTCATTGAGAATACCCAATGCATCCATGATCTTAATGTGATCATCCTTTATTTTTTGCAATAATTGATCAGCATCCCCTTTTTGATAAAAATATGATTTTACGACTTCTTCAAGTGCGTTAGTCGTCTTCCCTGTTGCAGAAACAACAGTTATTATTTTTTCTTTTTTGTGAGCATCTAAGATGTTTACAACATTAGATACGCCTTCTTCATTTTTCACTGAAGCCCCACCAAACTTAAAAACTTTCAAATCCATAAAATCTGATTATTATTTAAAAAAAATGCAAGATACTGAGTCCATATTTGGAACAGCCCTATTTGTCGAAAGTTTTCATCAGTAAATCAACAAAAACAATGAACCATTCAACAATTTGGTAAAATATTCTTTTACAAAAACAGTTTACTGTATAAATGTAATTCTAACAACAAAAGTCTAAACATTGGTTATTTCACATAGTTGAAATGAGATAATATTTTATACATTCGCAGTCTGAATATTACTAAATGGAATCAAATATATCAAATGCTTTTTTACTACTAGCTATCGGTATGGTTACTGTATTTATAGTTTTATTACTAGTTGTCCTCTGTGGATCACTGTTAATCAAGCTTGTAAATAAGTATGCGCCAGACCCAATAAAAAAGGTAAAATTGATAAAACCTCTCATTTCTAACAAAGAGATTGCAGTGATGACTGCTGTTGTTGACCATATCACTATGGGAAAAGGAAAGATCGAATCCATTGAAAAAGTTTAGGCAACCCAACCAATGAAGTAGAGATTATATAATCTCACAATATTGACTAACCATCAATGATAAAAATTGATTAACAAAAAAGTCGAATGAAAGAGCGACTTTTAAGAATGCAAGATTGATGAAAGAAATAAAATTAGCACTGGTATATAGAGACATGTGGCAGGCAGCAGGTAAATATGTACCTACTGTGGATATGCTCACAAAAGTTGCTCAACCTATTATCGACATGGGTTGCTTTGCAAGAGTAGAAACCAATGGTGGTGGATTCGAGCAAGTGAATCTATTATTTGGAGAGAATCCAAATGTGGCCGTAAGAAAATGGACGCAACCATTTAATGATGCTGGCATCCAAACGCAAATGTTAGAAAGAGGGCTGAACGGAATCCGTATGAGTCCTGTGCCCAAGGATGTGAGAAAACTCATGTTCAAAGTCAAAAAACTTCAAGGAACAGATATCTCAAGATCATTTGACGGATTGAATAATCCGCAAAACTTGGAATTATCTTTTCAATATGCCAAAGAAGGAGGGATGATTGCTCAAGGAGCATTAAGTGTTACACACTCCCCTATCCATACTATAGATTACTATATCAACCTTGCGGATCAGTACATCGAAAAAGGAGCCGAAGAGATCTGTATCAAAGATATGGCAGGTATAGGTCGTCCAGTATCTGTAGGTAAGATCGTAAAAGGAATCAGAGAACGTCATCCAGATATCATCATTCAATATCACGGACACTCTACACCGGGATTCTCTGTTGCTACTTCGTTAGAGGCTGCAAAAAATGGAGCAGATATCATTGACGTAGGAATGGAACCGCTATCATGGGGAACTGGCCATGCAGATCTATTGACAATCCATGCGATGTTGAAAGATGCAGGATTTAGTCTTCCCGATATTGACATGAAAGCTTACATGCATGTAAGGAGTCTCACGCAATCATTCATGGATGATTTCTTAGGAGAATATATCAATCCTAAGAATAGATATATGAATTCGCTACTGATCGGACCAGGACTACCAGGTGGCATGATGGGCTCATTGATGGCGGATTTAGAAAATAATGTAAAGAGTCTCAATAAGTGGCTTACTAAAAATAACAAACCAACTGTAGACCAAGAAGAACTTCTTCTAGGTTTATTTGATGAAGTAAAGGTAGTATGGCCTAAGTTAGGTTATCCACCACTCGTAACACCATTCAGCCAATACGTGAAGAACATTTCACTTATGAATGTGATCAACAGCTACAAGGGTAAAAAGAGATTTGCCATGATAGATGAGAATACTTGGGGAATGATCCTCGGTAATTCTGGTCAATTATTAGGTGATCTTGATCCAGAAATCTTAAAAATGGCTTCTGATCAGAATAGAGAATTCTACACTGGAAATCCACAAGACCTATATCCAGACGAATTGGATATCTACAGAAAGAAGATGGACGAAAAAGGATGGGCATACGGTCAAGATGATGAAGAGCTACTAGAATACGCAATGCATCCTCCTCAATATGAAGCATTAAAGTCTGGTGAAGCTAAGATGAAATTCGAAGCTGATCTCGCTGAAAGAAGGGCTGCAAAAACAGCTAGTTCAGCACCCGCAGATCTTGCCACTCCTATAGCTAGAACTTCTGTTAATTCAATGCCCAAAGAGCTTAACCTTAATGTAAATGGTGAAAAATATAACGTGCATATCAGCTATCCAAACGAAACTTCACAGGATAATACTTCAGTAGCTTCTGCACCTACACAAGAATTTGTACCCCCAGTACTTTCTAATGATGCCAATACTAAATATATAGTAGCTCCACTAGAAGGTAAGTTTTATCTGACCAAAGAAACATCTGAAAAAGGTAAAAAAGTTGGAGATGTAGTCAAAGAAGGAGAAACGGTGGCATACATCGAAGCTATGAAAGTAATCAATGCAATCGCAGCTGATGTAAGCGGAACGATCGCAGAAGTAATGGTCAAGCATGGTGACGAAATCGAGGAAGATGATCAGATATTCAAGATAGTATAATATGGAGGCATTAAATAAACTCTTTGAGATGACGGCGTTTGGAGACTTGTTCTCTTCACCGCTGACCATATTAATGCTCTTTTTGGCATTTTTTCTATTGTACTTGGGCATAAAGAAAAAGTACGAGCCATTGTTATTAGTTCCGATTGCATTTGGAGTATTAATGGCCAATTTCCCTGGAGGAGATATGGCTGTAATTCAAGCAACTGAGGAAAATAACATTGCTCATTTGACAATCCTAGAAATCGCAAAAGAACATGGCATTATGAATATGCTATATTACATGTTGATCAAGACTGGATTATTGCCACCATTGATTTTCCTTGGTGTAGGTGCAATGACTGACTTCGGCCCTATGCTCAGAAATTTAAGATTGGCATTTTTCGGAGCTGCTGCGCAGATAGGAATATTCTCAGTATTGATTACAGCGGTTTGGATGGGTTACGACCTAAAAGAAGCTGCTGCATTAGGTATAATCGGTGGCGCAGATGGTCCGACCGCTATATATACTGCAATTAAGTTGGCTCCGCATTTATTGGGTCCGATTGCAATTGCGGCATATTCGTATATGGCACTTGTGCCTGTTATCATTCCATTTGTGGTTAAATACTCTGTTACTAAGAAAGAGTTGGCTATCAACATGAAAGAACAGGATAAACTCTTCCCTAGCAAAACAAAAATCAAAGATCTAAAGACTTTGAAAATCATATTCCCTATCGTCTTGGCAACGATGGTTTCACTTCTCGTTCCATCTTCTGTCCCATTGGTTGGAATGCTGTTGTTTGGTAACTTAATCAAAGAAATAGGCTCGGATACGTCTAGATTGGCCCATGCCGCAAGTGAAACAATTATGAATACTGCTACAATCTTTTTAGGCCTTACCGTAGGTGCGACTATGACTGCCGAATCATTTTTGAATAAAGATACATTGTTCATTATCACTGGAGGATTTATTGCATTTGCAATATCTATTCTAGGAGGAATCATGGCCGTAAAGGTTTATAACCTATTCAACAAAAAGAAGATCAATCCACTTATCGGAGCGACTGGACTTAGTGCAGTTCCTATGGCATCAAGAGTGGCCAACGAGATCGCTTTAAAGGTTGATCCTAAGAATCATATTCTTCAATATGCTATGAGTAGTAATATATCTGGAGTGATTGGTTCTGCAGTTGCTGCTGGGGTATTGATTTCATTTTTGAGTTAAAATACAGATTGCCAATGTCGCTTACAATTCATTGAAAGCTGAACAAAAATATTTAGTCTAGCTAAATCAGATAAAACTAGGGTTAGAATTGATTAAAGGAGCAAAGCATTATATTTTGTAAGTCATTAGGGTACTATTACTGGGCGCATTTCAGAATGGCGCTTTGATAATTATATTTTCAAGTATTCTAATTTATTTTTTTTTTGCAGAATCGTTAAAACGTGGAACCGCTTTATGATGTTGACTTTTTATATCTTGACTCATGTTTTTTACTTAAATATATCAATTTTAAATATGCGGCATCTAAAAATGCAATTTGTATAAATACTAATGACAGATCAAGAAAAGTTATATGAAACACTCGACGAACTATTATTTGTGATCGCAAAGGCGGGTGGAATCATCCAACATGAAGAAAGAGATCACTCAAAGAACTTCTAAAAAGATCATTCTCGAACCAGTGATATCGAGTAGTCATTTAACTTTGAGGAATCGAAACAACCTTCTATTGAAAATTTGTATGACAAGGTTATTATTGCTTGCCGCAGGATAGATCCATCTCCTATTTACAATGAATTAATAATCTCTATAAATACAATTGCAGCTGCATTAAACGGTATCGACAAGGACGAACACGAGATTATAAAGTCATTCTCAACTGATCGGGCTTCTAGGTTTAGTACGGTTATTGAAAAGATGAATCAGTAATTTCTGTCTATTGATTTCATTTATGATTATAATTGAACATATAACTATACACAAAAGTATATAATAGGAAATTGTAAGCTGTTTTATATGTACATGCATACAACATGGTACTTCCATCTTTTTTTATATCCTGCATTTGTATGTAAAATGAATGAATTATCAACTTTTTTAAAATATAAAAGAAAAGTCTAAACATGACTCAAGTATATCTTGCTGACAAAGGCAAGCGCAGCACTTACTGTTGTCAGAAAAATAGAGCAAGGAAAAATTAACCTTAATCTCGAAAAAGTTAACCAAATTTTGATCATGTTTGGCAATGTCTTAGCACAAAAAAACGTAAAGGATGCGACAAGCGATAGCTAAAAATAATAACGAAATAGCAGGTCTATTAACGGAAGATGAAAAGGGAGAATATATATTCACATATGATGATCAGTATACCCAAGAAAATACCAATCAATTCATAACATTCGAAATGCGTGTGTCCAAACAGTCTTACAGAAGTAGGCCTTATTTCCATTCTTTGATGGATTAATTCCTGAGGGATGGCTATTAAACATAGCAGCTGAAAGTTGGAAAATAAATAAAAACAATCGAATGGGATTACTCCTAGCAAGCTGTAAAATGCTATCGGTGTTGTAATGTTCACTCTATAAATAATCAGCATAGATGCATAGATGTTTATATCGTTACAAAGAGATAGAAGGAGATCATATGAGCGATCATCACACAAAGTGTGTAAAGGAGTTTCATGGGATAAAACGCCCCCGAACTACACTACACTACACTACACTACACTACACTACACTACACTACACTACACTACACTTAACTGAACTGAACTGAACTGAACTGAACTGAACTGAAATGGAACATCTAGCCAAAGAAGCAGCAGAATTATCCATCACAGTACCAGACGTACAACCTAAACTATCACTTGGTTGGTTAAAACACAATTTAGAAAATGGACATATACCATGTCTCGCTATCATGAACACCCTCGATGGTCATTATATATATATAATGACAGAATTTGGAGTATTCGCAAATGTCAGATAACAAGCATCTATCTATTGAGCTGGCGGAGTTATTTAAGACTGATGTGGCACCATCGAACATGATTCGATTGGCTTCTGGCGAAATTTGCTAGATAACCAAAAGAATAGATCGTAAAGTCGATGGAAACAAAAACCATATGATTGACTTTATGCAGATATCAGAAATGGAAGACAAGTATAAAGGGACAATGGAAACACTGAGTAAAACTATTGGAGAGTTATCAATGCATGGGTTATTAGATAAACTAAGGTTTTTTGAATTGACAGTTTTCAACTATATCATTGGGAATAACGATATGTTTCAAAAGAACTTTTTGATGTGACTCACCGACATAGGATGGATACTATCACCCGCTTATGACTTATTGAATGTCAAAATAATTCTACCAAAAGACAAAGAGGATATGGCTATGCTCTTAGGAGGAAAGAAAATGAATTTTAACAAGGCTTATTTTGATAGATTTGGACGCGTATTTAAGCTAAATGAAAACAAATTAGATCTGTCTATAAGCGAGTAAAAAAAGGTTATCTGAAGCAAATAAAATGATCGATCGACCTTTCTTAAACAATGAAAATAAAACTAATTAAAAGAAGCTTGTCAATGGTCGAGCACCGTTACTTATGAAATAAGCATCTTAAATTACTTCCAAATCACAAATTGGCTTTCATATTTTACAAAATCCGTACCATTTAATGAGATGCTATCCGCAGTAAAACCATTACAACCTATACCATCATCAGTTATTTTGATCGCTATTGTGTCAGTATCAGTATTACTCAACTTTAGATAATAGGGTTCCTCGGTATTTCTAAACATCTCTAATGACAATAATGTATCAGAAAGAGTAGATATATGATATTCTGATTTATACAGATCCCAGGGAACATTAGAATTAATGTATTCAATGCTATCAAAGTTATAAATCGATTGATTTCCAAAAAGCAAATCGAACTCTGTAGAAGTATCTAAAATCCGTATTTGATACGTATAAGCTGGATCATGTATCCATCTACATGGATCTTCTCTGCAACAACTAAAGCCCAATGCTACAAACAGTAAATAATATACATTTTTCATATTTATTGTTTTCATCTTAAAAGTAGTGGTCAATCAACTAGACGCTTAAAATGAATCAGAGGCTAGTTCAATATTATCTAAAAAACACCAATGGTCCATCAGACGGGAAGTATACCACTCCCTTAACAGAAATGCTATCCAATTCTTGCCCCATATCACAGCAACTAGACTCTGGGATCACGCTAATAAACAAATCAATGGTATCAATTATGTTAGGGTCAATACTTAAAAATATCGTATTACTCGTCAAAGGCCCGAGTATGACAAGTAAAAAGGAATCTGGACTTATAGACGGATTCTTAAATCTAACCTTCGGAAAACTTACCATTTCATTACCTTCCTGTGCAAAAACATTCACATCAGAAACATCTAATGAAGCGTTCATTCCAAACAATTGGCTCTCTCCTGTCAGGTTACTCTCTATATCAATGTACAGACTAGGCGTATCTATACATTCTGCTCTAGTACATTCACAAGAAGTAGAAACCAATATTGAAGCAAATAGACCTATTCCATAGACCACATTTTTCATAGTAACTGGTTTGGATTAAGTTGATAACGATAAATGGAGACTGTTTGTGATTGAAGAAGGCAGAGATTATTCATCCCAATAATATACCATTCCCATTAAAAAGGTAGTAGAACCACAATAATAACAGCACAGCTAAAAAATGGCAACCCAATTTCCACTGAGCTACCATTTAATATTTTCCGAATTAGAAATCCACTATGGGAATACTCCTAATGTCATATAGTCATTTGCTACTTTATTAAGAGCAGTTACAAAAGCTGCTGTTCTATAATCCTCAATTTTCTTCCTTTTTTTAAGCGTATCATGGATTTGATAGAATGAATTAACCATTGTCTCTTCAAGACCTGACCTTACTAAATCTACTTCGTCAGCACCTCTCGCTATTTGAGCTTTATCTCTAGCTGACAATGTTTTTCCAGTCAATTTCTCAACAGTACTAATAAGATCCATATTCTTATTCTGGTTGAATCTTTTTTCCATTCTTCCAAAACGCATATGAGATAAGTTTTTCAACCACTCAAAATAAGAAACTGTCACACCACCAGCATTAAGGTACATATCTGGTATTATAACTATTCCATTTTTCAAAAGTATATCTTCAGCATCTGCTGTGATTGGACCATTGGCCGCTTCACCTATTATCTTAGCTTTTACGTACTTTGCATTATCCTTTCTGATTTGAGATTCTAATGCCGCTGGTAATAAAATATCACATTCAATTTTGATCCAATCGTTAGGTTCATCTAATGTTTCAGTTCCTGGAAATCCAAGAATTGAACCCGTTGATTTTCTAAAAGCAATCAATGATGGAATATCTATACCACTCTTGTCCATGATCGCCCCTTCCATCTCAGCTACTGCGATGATTTTTACTCCACCTTCTTCTTGTGAGATAAGCCCCGCATAAGACCCAACATTCCCAAGACCTTGGATCACCATGGTTTTACCTTCGATTCCTGGAGAAAGCCCCAACTTCTTCATTTCAGGTTTCTGATCACAGAATTCTCTAAGGCCGTAGAATACTCCTCTACCAGTAGCTTCAGTTCTCCCTCTGATTCCACTCTGATTTACCGGCTTTCCTGTGACACAGCCTGCAGAATCAATTTCAGAACCACCTTTAAATGTTTGGTAAGTATCCAATATCCAAGCCATTTCTCTTTCTCCTGTTCCATAATCCGGTGCAGGTACATCTACAGAAGGTCCTATAAAATTCTTACGAATCAATTCTACGGTATACCTTCTTGTTATTCTCTCTAATTGGGCTGGAGTATAAGCTCTAGGGCTAATTCTAACGCCACCTTTCGCACCTCCAAAAGGTACATCCACAATAGCACACTTGTACGTCATAAGTGCCGCTAATGCCATTACTTCTTCTTGATTTACTTGGCTAGAGAATCTGATACCTCCTTTGGTCGGAGATCGGTGATGACTGTGTTGTACACGGTATGCCTCTATCACTTCATATCCACTCCCTATTTTTACCGGGAATCTCATTTGATAGACTGCATTACATGCTTTAATCTGATCAGTCAGTCCCTTAGGAAGACCCGTATGTACTGCTGCCTTATCAAAATTTCGCTGTACACTTTCAAAAAAACTTGCTTGTTTACTGCTCATTATTTATTTGATTTTCAAGTTTGGTTAGCTTATTATCAATTCTATAAAGAAAAATAGCGATGCCTACTAAAACTACAACTATCACAGCAATCACAGAATAAATTTTACCCGTAGATCGTAAAAAATCTACAGCGCCACTTTCTGCACTTAATGTGGTCGAACTAGCTAACATCAGCAATGCTAATATTTTAATATTTTGTCCTTTCATCAACTACTATTTTATTGATTTAAATAGTTTTTTATTAGTATTCTAATTCAATACTAATAAAGCCTTCTTTTATCTCACCCACTAATTGAATCAAAAACACAATGTTTTGCCAAAAACAAGGGGGCTAAACTTCAAAAAACACACCTTTCTTAGACTGCTACCCTAATAATTCCATAGGTCTACTAAAAAGCGCTTCTCCAGCACTCAATTAGTACTTAATTTAACAATACAAAATTCGTTTATTTTTCTAATTAACCAACAATTTCATGATTATATTTTATCATTCTAAGACATATCTTTCTTTATAAGTTATCTCCTTACAATTTTTGTCGTATAAAATAAAAGGATAATATGTTAGCTCCATGCGATGAGACAACTATCATCTCAGTAAAATCAATACAACGAGTGATCAGATCGCTCGGAGCGATCTGATCACTCTTAGCTTCGTAAAATCTAAATACCAAGGTGATATGATCACTATCCGCTAATTACCTTTTCTCAAAACGTATCGGTACTTCTTTAGGTTTGAGGCTAACCAATGGTACTAATTCAATATGATCTAGCTCACACGTCAGCGTATAAGACTTCACCATTTTCGCTACAGCCACTATCATCTCAAACATGGCGAAATGATTCCCAACACACATCCTTGGACCTGTACCAAAAGGAAAATATCTTCCTACCCGTTCACTTTTTTGATCCGGATGAAATCTGTCTGGATCAAAAGATGACGATTTTTTCCAGTATTGTTCGTCTCGATGAAGTTCAAAAAGCGATAGAAGGAACATCGTTCCCGCAGGTATCTTATACCCATCAACTTCATCATCTTCAATCGACACTCTATCAATCATGTAGGCGGGAGGATATAATCTCATGGCTTCTTCAATACATTGACGTGTAAACGTAAGATCCTTAAACACATTAGGAAGATTGTCGTCTCCAAAATCAAAATCGCTTATTTCATTAAATATTCTCTGTTGAATTACTGCATCTTTTGCAATATGAAACAATGTAAAACTGAGTGCATTTGCAGTCGTCTCATGTCCCGCAGTAAATAGAATCATAACCTCATCTAACAATTGTCTATCTGACATTGATTCGCCATCTTCGTATCGTGCGGCTAATAACATATCCAAAAGATCGTTTTCTTCATTGCCGGATGACCTTCTTTCAGATACTAGTTCATTTAATATTCCTCGCGCCTCGCCACCCATATTCACATGCCTATCTAGGCTCCCAGAAAGACGAAACCACCATCTCAAATAAGGCTGACGTATCTCTTTAATCAACATCTTCTGAGCGGCATGAGTTATTTTTTGAAGGCTAGCCATTCGTTCCCTAATATCACCCGCACTAAAGAGCCCCTTTGCAACAGTCTGGAATGCTAGATCAGACATCAACGGTAGAACATCAATCGCCTTTCCTACCTCCACACATTCAACTTCATTCGTCACTGCGTCTCTAATTATAGATAATAATCCTTGAAGCTTTTTCCTTCCAAATCCAGGCTGAATCATCCGACGGTGCGTCAGCCAATGCTCGCCATTAGAAGTCAACAATCCATGACCGACATACTTAGCCAAGTCAACCGTCTGAAATCTTGACTTCTGATAATTTTTATGATTCTTCAGCAAGACATGCTGGATCACATTAGAACTCCTCGTAATAATAAGATCCTCCCCATTCAATGAATTTACGATAAAGGAATCACCCGACTGTTTGTATATATCCTTATGAAAATCTAAAGGATTCTTGAAGATGACAAGAAGGTTTTTAAATACTCTCCAATTAGATACTTTGGGAATTTGCATGTCCATTTTTCTTTGGTTTTCGATTTCAATATTGGATTATTTTAATCCTCAAAACTACTTACCAAACGAGTTCTATCTACTTTTTGTTCTAATCTTTTTATTCAAAAAATAAGCACCCTTGCCACTTGATCAATCCAATTTAATCACATACCAATCTTCAACCTCTACTTTTAGACTCTGTCTACGTCCTACATCTGTAGGTGAGTAGTTTTTCTCTAGATAATCTAGAATTTTCACTTCGTATTTACCAAGATCTTGAAGACCTTGTGTCTCTTGCATCCAATCAATCATTTGTTTCCATCCATCTCTTGTAGCCCGATTCTGTATAACTAACTTAGAAGAATGACAACTGGTACACGACCTTCTGACGATCTCAAAATTATCATCATAAACCATTCCTGTCTCAACATGAATACCTTTCTCTATCCTATTTGGATCCAAAGCATTAGCATCCCTACTGTGTGGTATAGATTTTATTGGTTCTGGACTAGGTTCAAGTGCTTTATCAATACTATTTTGAAAACTGATATATACAATCCCTCCCAATACCAAAAATAAAACCATTAATGCACTGCTTTTAACTAATGAAATGGCCTTAAATAGTGATGCGGCAGAACGTTTTTCATAGCTAACCGATTTATTTTTCTTCATCACTTATTAACTTTTATAGCTATCCTATGACAAGCATTATTAAGATAGCCTTTAGGATTCCAGCCAGGTAGTATCATTGGTTGTGATGTCCCACTTTCATCTGTAGCTTTGGCCCATACTTCATAATATCCTACTTTTGGAAATGAGACAGTTGCATTGAAATGTTGCCAAGCATGTCTATTGACTGGATTGGTCATTTCACAAGGTTTCCAAGTAGCTCCAAAATCGATCGAATACTCTACTTTTGATACTTTTTGATCTCCTGCCCATGCATGACCTCTTATCGGTAATTGTTCACTAAGCGAAATCATTCCCCCTGACTTAGGAAAAGTAATGAGTGATTTGACTGGCATTGATTCAATAATACACATATCTTCATCGGCAACTTTCTTGCCAGGCTCTACAGTATCACAAGGAATTCTATATGCTTGCCCTATCATTTTTACTCCATCGTGCACTTTGTTTCTGATTACAATCTTATTAAGCCACTTACCTGAACATGAGGCTGGCCATCCACCAAAAACCAATCTAAGAGGATGCCCGTTTAACATTGGAATATCTTCACCATTCATAGCCCATGCTATCAAGCTTTCGTCTTCCATTGCTTTATTAATAGGTACTCCTCTAGAGATCGCATCTTTATCCGAATTTCCACTCAGGTGACTATCCGCTCCATAATATCCAATATAGACTGCATTTGACTTCATGCCTACAGATTCAAGTACATCTTTTAATCTAACACCTGTCCACTCAGCACAACCCACGGCTCCTAGTCCCCATTGATTACCTTTGGCAGGAGGATTGAATTCTTTTCGACCATTACCTCCGCATTCTAATGTAAGCTGATAGGTATACTGTTTAAACTTTGATTTTAACTCAGCTAAACTGAATACCATTTCTTTCTTTGCTGATTCTCCACCAATTGTAAGTGTCCAATTATTAACATCGACATCAACCGGAGCTATTCCATTATTTCTAACAAAAAATAGCTCACCTGGAGTTATCTTATCATCTAATAGATAAGGTGGAGTTTCTGCATTGATAGGTCTATCATTTAGAATTGTCATTCGACCATCTTTTCCTGGTAAGGAAGCAGAAATGTTCTCAAGACCAAGGATACTCATTCCTTTTGGTAAGTTGTGACCAAATACTATATCAGTCCCAAGAATTACCGCCATAGAAGAAAGAGCTGTATCTCTTAAAAATCGTCTCCGATTAACTCCAAATGGCTTTTTCTTAGAAAGTATACTTTTCATGTTATAGATTTTTATAGAACCAAGGTAGTAATAGTTTTTATTTCAATTTAATATTTTACTTTCATACTAGTTTTATACTTCTTGACATTGTCAAATCCGAGATATGAATAATAAATTCAACTTCCTTATCTGTATTATTTCTTTCACAATCGTTTTGTCATCTTGTACGAAGAAAGCATTATGGGAGCCATTATTCAATGGTAAAAATCTCTTGAATTTCGAAATTCTAAATGGAAATGCTGAATATAAAATCGAGAATAACATGATTGTTGGGATCAGTAAATTAAATACCCCAAACACTTTTTTAGCAACAAAAAAAAAATACGGAGACTTCATACTCGAATTCGAAGTTTGGGCCGACACCAGTCTCAATTCTGGTGTACAATTCAGATCCATCAGTGATCCTGATATAAAAAATGGAAGAGTGCACGGATACCAGGCAGAGATTGAGTCTAGTCCTAGAAAATGGGCTGGTGGAATTTATGATGAAGCAAGACGAGGATGGCTCTACCCTCTAACCAACAATAAAAAAGGGGCGCAAGCATTTAAAATTAATGAATGGAACAAATACAGAATCGAAGCTATAGGGTTAGAAATTAAAACATGGATCAATGGAGTTCAGTGCGCTAATTTGATTGACAATGTGACATCTGAAGGAATTATTGGATTACAAGTTCACGGAATATCTAAAAATAGACAAGAAGGAAAGTTAATAAAATGGAAAAACTTAAAAATACTTACCGAAAATGTAAAAAAACATAGATGGACCTCGGATTCTCATGCTCCAATTATCAATACAAATAATAAGGGATTATAACTATGGCTCACCTCTACGTTCGTCTTCTGTATTTATCTTTCTTCCTAACTTTGTTAAGTTCTTGTGCGCCTGAAGTAAAAATTGACATTTCTGAATTTATCATTCAAGAAGGATATAAAATTGAACTGGTAGCGAATGAACCTCTTTTAGATTCTCCTGTAGCTACCGTTCAAGATATTAATGGAAGGCTATGGGTAGTAGAAATGCCTGGATATATGCGTGATATTGATGGAAACGGGGAAGATATTAGAGATGGAAGGATTGTGATTCTCGAAGATACAGATGCAGATGGACAAATGGATAAGCGAACAATTTTCCTAGATGGATTACTCAATCCTAGAGCTATATCACTTGTATATGATGGCATTTTATACACAGATAGTACTGCTCTTATATGGACAAGTATTAAAGACGATCTGCCAGGAAAAAGAGAATTAGTAGATTCTATTTATGTAATCGGCGGTAATATAGAACATCAACCCAATGGCTTATTCTACAACCTAGACAATTGGATATACAGTGCAAAATCAAATGCGAGGTATAAGAGGATTGTTCATGGGACAGATACTATTCATTCCAATCGCAACCAATCTTACATGAACTCCAACTCCCAGAATTTGGACCGCAAGGAGACTATCAAGAGAAGAAAAGGCAATTGGATCAAGGAAGCGACAACTTTTCGAGGCCAATGGGGAATTTCATCAGATCATGTTGGACGATTGATTTATAATCATAACTCCGCACCAATAATTGGTGATAGGACTCTGCCGAATATGTTAATCAATAACAAATTTCAAAAAGTAAACCACGGCACAGGAATATATTACACAAATGATATGAGCATCAATGCCGCCCAAGCTACATCAGTGAATCGTGGGTATGAAGATGGAGTACTTGATAGCCTTGGGCGTGTGCAAAATTACACGTCAGCTTGTGCACCTCACATGTATTATGGAACAGGCCTTAAGGCAAGCGATTATTCTGACTTTTTCGTTTGCGCTCCAGAAGCCAACTTAATCTCCAAATACGACATTGATCATATCAATCAAAGTGCTTCAAAAGGAGTAGGCCAGGAATTTCTTGTTTCAAAAGACGAATCATTCAGACCTGTGAACCTAATGACAGGTTATGATGGCTGTCTTTATATTACAGATCTTAGAAAAGGAGTCATTCAGCACACTGCGTATTTGTCTAGCTATCTTAGAGAGAAAATACTAGCTAAGGGACTAGATAAGATTAATGGCAATGGACGGATATATAAAGTCACTGCAATAGCTAAATCCAATACTGTATACAATAATAAAAAGCGAATGTCAAGTATCTCAGACTCTTTGTGGACTAAAGTATTGTTGGATAGTAATTACAACGTAAGATTATTAGGTCAGCAAAAATTGATACAATTAAAAGCAAGTTTTGAATCCCCAAATGAGCTATTGCATAAGTTTAGTTATTATGCATCGGATGCTCCTTCAACTGTTCATGCACTTTGGACATTAGATGAATTGGGCTTATTGAATGCTAAAATCTTGCTCAATAAAAATGCTAAAAAATTTAGTCTTAGTTCGCTTCCAGCCATCGTTCCGCTTTGGCGAAAATATGATACGCGATGGGTCTATGAAGCGGATCGCCAATTCATAGATCTTTATAGAGAATTGATAAATTTAAATGATAGAAATATCGATTTCCAGTTGGCACCTAATTTAGCCGCAGTACCACACTATTGGAAAGATTTAATCAGGATGGCAAGAAAGTACTCAGAAGACAAATTGATAACAGAGTCAATAATCAGTGGTTTAACAAGAGAAGAAGAATTCGCCAAAATGTTGACAAATGAAACCAAACTAGGTCTTCTAAAAACTCAATTGCAGAAAGTATTAGAAAATAAGAACAACAATAATTCTCAAGCTCCTAAATTATACTCTGAGCCTTTTGATGATACTAGAACAAATGGATTAAAAATATTCAAAAGTTATTGTGCATCCTGTCACGGAATCGGTGGTCGAGGTCAGAAAAATGTTGCACCTTCACTTATAGATTCTAAAATTCTAGTCGGTCCTGAAAAAGAAATTGCACGAATTATACTTCATGGGAATAAAAATAAAAGTGACAAGTATCAAATACAAATGCCATCTTATATCAATGACCCCAATATGAGCAATCAGGATGTTAATGATGTAATTGACTATCTCCTGAGTACATATGCTAGGCGATGGATAACTATAAAGGCAGATGAAATTCAAAAAATCAGAACAGAAAAATAACAAATGGAATTCAAATCATTCAAATTAAAAATAGAAGATAATATTGCTCATTTATCATTTAATAGGCCTGATAAAGCCAATTCTCTGGATATAGCATCTTGGGAAGAAATGCAGTTAGCTTTTGAATATTTAGATTCAGAGCCAACAGTTCGAGTTATTATTCTTTCTGGAGAAGGGAAACACTTTTGTGCTGGAATAGACTTGATGGCTCTTATGTCTGTCCAAAATCAATCAACGAGCAGTTGTGAAGCACACAAAAGAGAGGACATAAAGCAGTTCATTCTTAAAATACAGAGGACAATCACATCTATAGAAAAATGCAGAAAACCTGTATTAGCCGCTGTACATAATGGTTGTATTGGTGGAGGTGTGGATATTATATCAGCAGCTGACATGAGATATTGTACTGAAGATGCTTACTTTACAATCAAAGAAGTAGATCTAGGATTGGTCGCAGATATAGGAACACTTCAGAGACTACCAACCATCATCAATCCGGGTATCATGTCAGAATTGGCTTTTACAGGAAGGAAGTTCTACGGCCCCGAAGCTAAATCTATAGGAATGGTCAATCAGACTTTTGCCACTAAAGAGGAAATGATTGAAGGTGTTATGAAAATCGCTAAATCTATTGCTGAGAAATCTCCATTGGTTATACGTGGAATAAAGGAAATGTTGCTTTATAAGAGAGATCATACGGTGAATGATAGTTTGGAGAATATGGCTAATTATAATGCTGCTATGTTATTGTCTAATGATTTGATGGAGTCGTTTCAGGCGCATATGGAGAAGAGGAAAGCTGTTTATGAGGAGTGAGAATAATCCATTGTAAAAATTGTATCCTTTCACTCATTGATAATATTTACTAGATTTAGATAAGTTAGTTCTGGGAATGTCTATTCTTCCTCTTTGAAAGATATTTTTTTCACAAAACCTACTCTAGTCTTCAGTAGATTAATTGATATTTATTGATAAAACCAAATATAACATTGAGTATCTTTAATAAGTATAGGTGCCGCTCAGCAACAACCAACATCGTAATGCTATGCATTCCTTGCTGCTCGCTTTATGTTAGCGGTTCGGCCTTTTCATTTCGTTTTAAAGTCAATCAAGTAGGGTTGTACAGGATACCCAGAAATAGATCTAAAATTAGTTGTTATCGTAGACTGGTAGTGTTGGTTCTTTTTTAAGTTCACTTCAAATGTAAAAGATTTTGCATCTATAGAAAAACCTACTACTTTCTCAACCCCTAAAACATAATCTTCTCCTAATGGACCATAATCAAATCCTCTTCGCTCAGTATTCATTGGTTGAGAAAAATGAACTGTAATTCTTTTCATTCCTGCGGTCAATTCTTTTCCATTTTTAATAGGATCAATACTAATAACAGTCGGCCTTTGCGATTCATAATCAACATACATTTCTTCAAGAGTTCCACTGAAATAATTCGTTCCGTTCACGATATCCTCAACTTCAGTTTCATTTGAATAATCTATTTCTATAAGTCTTTTAATTGCTAGTTCTTTGTCAACGGCATTCTCGTAATAGAGAGAAGAGATTTTAGAACCTACATAGTAGGACATATCATTGGCTTGAAATTCATTATCACTGGAGTTCCACAGCCAATTGTAGATTGTATTAGGCAGAAACAAATCTTGCTCAAAACGCTGCCTTACTCTATCTTGATTGTTCGTGCCTATATCAAAGGCCTTCCATGGAGACTTTTGTTCTGTAGCTTTAATAGCCATCCATTCTGCAATACCTTCATACAAAGTCAATGACAGTAGATTATGCACCATAGCTTTCTGCTGGGTATGTATGTATTCATGAACAGTTAAAAATTCAAGCCTGTCAACAGGGTTAATTTTGTAGTAATTCTGAACATGTTCAGGTAATTCAGAAGTATTTATGGTTGAATCACCTAAAGCATATTCTGTCCCAATAAGAACCAGACTATCAAATCCAGTACCTGGAGATCTAAAATTACCTATTGTGTAATATATTTTGGACATTTCTAAGGATGGATATATAGCAGCTAATTTGTCGACTCCCATTCTCAAATCATTATTGAATCCCTCCAAATTTTCTGTATTAGACCTTATTGAGTTCCAAAACAAAGGACGTTTTTTTATAGATTCGAGATATTCTTCAGCTGTATACCTTCTTGCCTCTATCATCTTTTGCTGTCCTAATGATGCCTTATCCAAAAACATGGCTTGTAGAAATCCCATTTGCTTCAATGAATCATCAGTAGAATAAATGGCATCATAAGCTTCCCAAAAATGAGTGATATCATCCGAAATGATAATTTGATTTTTAGAAAATGAAATTGTATCATTTCCTTTTTTACTTTGACATGCAAATATGGTACATGTAAGTACGGTGACAAATAATATGCTCTTCATTTTCTTCATTTTTTTATTGTCAAGTAGGTAAGAGGAATTTCACCTCAAACCTCTCACAGAACCGTACGTGATAGTCTCCCATCATACGGCTCTTATTATACATAAAGTTAAGCGTTTATAAATCCTCTTTCCCAGTGAGCAAATAATCTAACATTATTCTTCTTGAATCTGTAAAACCATTTGCTCGCTTTGATATAAGATTTTCCTAAGCGCTTATACCGCCTTCTTGCCCACTCAATAAGCCTGCCCTCAAAAATACGAAATAACGAATACAATTTATGTTTCCTAAATTTTCCATAGTAGTTGATCCATCCCTGTATTTTTACATTGAAAAATTCAGCGATATCTTCTATTCTCCTATTAGTCCACCTTTGAAACTTTGTTGATTTAATTTCTGATATTATCTTATTCTTACTAGACTGACTTATGGCACAGTCATAGCCCAAAAACATCTTGCCGTCTCTTCTGGCAGTTGGTCTTGGCTGAAAACTAAACCCTAGAAAGTCAAACTTAACCGTCTTATTTGCTGACCGTTTATTGAATTTCTTACAAGATATAATCTTTGTCTTGCCTTCATGTAATCTCAATTGACATATTGCCATGCGGCTTTTAATGGCTTTTAAGACTCGCTCCGCTTCTTTTTCTGTTGTACAATGCACGATGATATCATCTGCATACCTTACAAACATAAGATTTGGAAAAGTCTTTTCCATCCATTTGTCA
>JBLHWH010000089.1:0-25583 GCA_047628935.1 Halioglobus sp.
ATTATTAGACGTATTCATACTTAGTTGCTTTAATCCTTTTAATATCTGAAATGAATTACTAGAGAAGTTCATATTGATAGAATGCTGAGATTTTCTAGGACCAAAACTATAGCTGACATTAGAACTGTAGCCTACGTTATCAGTAGTAAATTGAAGAGAATCAACGACTTCTGTGACCGATAGATTACCACTAGAGTTAAAGTTATTGTATGCGGCTGACCATTGCAATCGAGGCTGTATCGACCAATTCACATTACCATTATAAATAACACGTTTATCTTTCTGTCCAAATCGATCATCCGTATTGTTGTATTGATATCCTATGTTAGCATTGACGATGAGCTTGGACTTAAACATCGCTCCAGCTACAAATGCAGTATAGTTGTCGATATCTTGTTGTAGGAAAACGTATCCTAATGTCTCATAATTTGGATCAACATGCTGATACTTAGCGCCTACAGTCCAGCTTGCTATACGAAGCGCGACAGATGCATCGTAGGTAAATGAGTATCTGGTACTTTCATTGATCTCCATGAATGCATCAGACAACTGGGCCAATGCTCCTTCAGTAGCAATCAGCGGACTTCTTGTATCACTATTTAATGCGGATCCTGCCGCATTAGTCTGGACGGTCAACCTATCGAATAAACTAATACTTCCACTTAGTGCTAAACCTAGATTTTCTTGGGGTTCTATACTTAGAGTATCAAGTGCTAGTAAATCTCCGCTTAGTTCATCGTCCTCTACTTTCAGTATTGATAGCCTGATGAAATTCTCCCCTTTACCTATTCCTAATCTAGCACCTAGACTATTTCTCTTGTGTACATCGATATCATTTCCAGCTATGATTGCTGTGTTGAACCCAAAATTATAAGAGTGTGTAAGATCTCCTTTAAAAATCAGTAATTCGAAGGGGCCTGGAGTCAGCTCTAGTCCGACACCTTTGACCTGTGCACCGCTCATCAGAAGTGGCGAGATATTAAATGATCGATAGCCCGCATGGAGCGTAATCCATTTATAGGAGGGACTAATTCCAAATGTTCTTAGTGAAGGGCGCTGAAATCTAGTCTGCTGATCTGAATAAGTAAATGAAATCGGAACCTGTAATACTCCATATATATTTAGATTAAGGCCAATAGTGGCCATATATCCTATGGGCGACTCAAAATTAGTCTCTGCTCTATTATCTTCTAAGAAGCTAGCCCCGGCATTAACAAAACCTGTCAATGTTATTGGCTTTGCAGAAGCAATATTCTCAAGGTTTTGACTATGCGAATAGGTCAACAAAAACAAGAATGATATGGTGATTATATATTTCATAAGTAAATTTGAAGGAAGCAATATACTTCCCTCTTTATATGACTAATTTTGTGATTTCTTGATTTCTACTTTGAGGATTTCTATTTCTGCTTGCTGCTCTTGGATTGCCTTGACGAGCACAGGTATAAGCTTAGAATAATTCAACGCGTACATATCATCTCCTGGCAATCTTCCTTCTGTCTCTGCGACAGTGCGTTGCTCAGGAGTCAGCGTCTTATGACTTACTACTTCTGGGATCACTTCTTCCATATCTTGTGCTATAAATCCAAGCTGATTATCAGTATTTCCTTTTTTCCATTTGTATGATACTGGTTCCATATTCATGACCGCTTCGAGCCCATATGCTAATGGAGCGATATTCTTTTTGAGACGTCGATCCGAAGATTGATTGAGTCCATTTACAGACCAGATCTCACTCCATCTGAAACTACTACTTCCTAGCTGGATCGCATTATTATTATTAGGACCAAACTCATTGATCGAATTATAATATCCCATAGCTGGCTGATTATTCCAATCGAGGATTAGAGATTGAGCCGTACCCCTTATACTCCCAAATGAGCTCCCTCCTAGACCTACTCTACCGCTTGTGACGGTTACATTCTGATAGTCTACTCCTCCTGGTACTGCAAGCCAAGGGTTACTATCTGCATCTGGAGCATAACCAAAACTATTTATTTGAGCATAGTACTTAAGCACATTACCATCCGTTGGAGTACCATCTATGCCTATGCCAGTGATTCCATTGACGGTGGGGCTTGGCATAGTCCCTGACAAGTCACCCCCAAGATCTGTCGATTCTGTAATATCATCGTCAGCGTTTGTATCCCCCGTATTTGTTATCTCACCATTATCAAGTGACACCCCAGGTCCCGCAGTGTAAGTCCCAGCTGGGCCAGTAGGTCCTTGTGGCCCCTCATCGCCTTCCGGTCCAGGTACACCTTGAGGTCCATCTTGACCATCATTTCCTTGCGGACCTTGTGCCCCATCTTCTCCTTGAATACCTTGATCTCCTTGTGCACCTGATTCCCCTTGAGGTCCTTGTGGCCCTTCATTTCCGTCTTCCCCATCAACTCCTTGCCCACCTTGAATTCCTTGTATTCCTTGTGGACCATCAGCTCCATTCTCGCCTTGTGGTCCTTGATCTCCTTGTGGACCTACAAGTCCGATAGCTCCTTGAGGGCCTGAAGGACCAGCTGGACCCTGTATTTGCCCTGCAGAGATCCAAGTATTCCCGTCCCAGATATATCCTTCGCCATTTTCTTCGATAATATACATGTCACCTACACTCCCATTATATGAAAGAGGTAGATCGTTGGGAGAAGCCAAGGAACCTACTATACTAACACCCGTCCCATCTTGACCAGGTTGTCCTTCCTGCCCTTGAGGGCCTTGTGGCCCTATCATACCTTGTAGACCTTGTTCACCCTGCGGTCCTTCTTCACTACTGCCAGAATTCGCTGCATAGAATGCGTATGGCACACTCAATAGCTGAGTAGTCCCCATATCTATCGAACCACTAGAACTACTTATATTTACTCCGAGTGTCACAGCGCCCGCTCCCCATTCTAAATCATTTAGCTCTCCTTCTGTATCTGATGTACCTATTATTACATTCACAACTCCGAAAGCATCACTTATTGAAGATATAGATTCGCTAAAGCTGTTTCCTTCAGCATCCGAAATAGTGGCCGATATGGTGACAGCTTCGTCACTTAAGACCTCTCCGTTGGTACTTCTTAGAACTACTTGATAATTGATACCTCCAGGCACCTGGGCTTGGATTATATTAACGCTTACTATCAAGATTAATATCAATACGATTTGTTTCATTATTATAGAGTTTTAAATATGGATAATACTGTTCTCTACCGCTACTATGAGCGCGTCCAGAAAACTACTTATTGGGAAATTTTATTTATTTATTGAATAGTGAAGCGACAAGCTATTATCCCTCCGCCGGGTTAAATCTTTATAATTGGAATATTCACTAGTCGATGGCCATTTCTATCATTGATCCCTATATAATATGCACCACTTTTAAGATCAGAAATATCATCTTCTATAATGGACAAACTGCTATGATAATGATTCGAAGTCACTAAAATTCCAGTAGAAGTATAGATCATGATATTGATATCGTCAAAGGATTTACTAAGTGTTATCTTAAGTTGACCCCTCACTGGATTGGGTGCTATCAATACATCTACCATTTGTCCATTTATATCAAAAATAGATGTAGATATATCACTTTGAAGCGGCTGCTGAAATCCTTGATTAGATGATAAACCTGGGATAGAATTAGAGCCAATTATAGACTCGCCGATAGTAGCACTTGCTGATAAATTATTATTAGATCCCGCCTGCCCGCCACTGGCAATTACGCTTTGACTCCAAGCAGGAATAGAAAGTAGAGATAAGATGAAAATTGATAAAATGCATTTCATAATGTGCAATATTTTGGTTAGATTATGATGCAAAACTAGATACAGAATGATCGATTACCAACTCCAATGATTATTTGCACTCATATAATGATTATTAACCATAGTTGTCAATTCCAACTTAATCCTTAACAAGGCTCAATAATCAATGATACTGAGTAAATAAAAAACCTAATTTGAATTGTAGGAAAGCAACCTTATATTTACATTAATGAAGCAAAGTCAAGTATATATTGTTTTGATTATACTTATGAGCATGGTGGCGATAGGTCTAAGTCAGGAGAAACGACAGCAGATCAAAACGTACACAAGTGCTGATGGGATCACTGAAGTTGCGCATAGTTTCATCATGAAAGATTCTCTAGGGTACATTTGGACATATGGATCTAACGTGGTCCACAGATTTGATGGTACAAATTTCAAAAAGTATCACCCAGAGCCTCGTACAATTGGACAAAAAGAAAATCTCAACATCCATAGAATGTACTGTTCTCCAGATAATGACATAATCATCTGTAGTAATCTTGGTGCATATATATATGATAAAAGAGTAGATCAATTTATTTCTTTATCAAATAATTTCTCTAGCCATCCTAAGCAATTCCTTCCTGAGTTCACATCGGCGGCAAAAGTCGATGATAAGCTATACTTTACATCATTCGTCGGGCTTCATAGCTATGATATGATAGACGAGACATGGATTTATCATGATCTATCTCCTAATATAACACATGAGCATAATCATCATTCAAAAAAAGTCCTTTGGTGTATAGCCGTTGATAAATACAATCCATCAATTCTCATCATTTTTGGACGATACTCTTTCGCGAAATTCCATACAAAATCCAAATCGATTGTTGAATCCAACACCTTCAGTCTTGAAGATAAACACCAAGTATCCATCCAAAATTTCATTCAAACTGGTCAGAATAACTTCTTTCTTTCGAGCTTCGGAAGAGGGACACTCAAATATAATTCTAGAAGCAATATAGCAAAGGTCCTATACAATGAATCAAGTGTAGGATTTGAAGAGATACCATTTAGAATTACCCACTCCAGTTGTCTTATAGGAAGTGAAATTGCTTCTACGAGCTATAATGACTTTATGGTGATGGTAGATACGCTCACAGGAGAAGCAAGAACATTAGATAGATTGACTCCGTATGTTTTTGATTATACTACTTTCGGGGAAGGTACATATTGGGCTACAACTATCAAAGGTCTATTGAAAATACAAACATCCCTAGAGACTCAATATCCTATCGGACTACCCAATGAGGAAAAACTTCGGAAAATTTTATTCAGCAATAATGGCGACAAAGTATTACTCTCGTCCAAGACAGAGAAACTATATACATATGATCTGATAACGAATACAATTAGAAACTTTGAATCGGAAGATAAATCACTAGAAATACATCATGACAAATATGAAAATGAGTTTTTACTGCAGACAGCCAGAAGCACCATAGATATAATATCCGCTATAGATTACACTAAAAAGAGAACACTAACCTTGCAATCAGACCGATCGATCTTTGATATCGTCATAAGACCTGATGTATATATCATCAACCAAAACAATACTATATCATCATACAATAAGGAAACCGGAGAGGTCATCAATTTTGTAGAAATACCAGAGAAATATTATCAGTATTCTGGCCTTGAACGCTTGATAATAAACCATATTAATGATACGCTGATCTTATTACAAAATCCTAAATACACCCTATCCGTAAATCTACATTCTGGCAAATACAAAGAGCATAAAGAAATAGAATACCTAGGCTCTAGCCGAAGCTATTCTCAAGATGGTCAAAACTTTTATATGATCATCGAGAGGTCAGGTATTGCAAAATACAAATATAACACCCAGACTAGGGAGTTCGAGTCTACTTCTCTGGCTTATGATGACGCTGACTATTCCAGTCTGCAATCCAATCTGCAAAACGATAGTTTGATCTGGATCATCTGTAGAGATCATGTACGCGTATTCAATATGAATAGTGAGTCATATGACATGGTGAACAGTATACCGCTAGCTCCTCGTAATTTGACACAGTATACAGCATTCACACATAATGATGCTTATTTGTACAGTGAAAAAATGCTGTTTAAGATACCTATAAATCGGACACCAGCCAACATACGATCCATCAACATAGAATCCATCAATGATGGCAAACGAAAAATATTAATTGACAAATACCAGGAATTCCGAGCGGATCACAAAGCACTAGAAATCAAGTGGAGTGCGCCGTATTATGATTCGAATACAAATCTACGTTACTATACACATCTGGAGGGTAGAGATGATATCTGGGAGTACAATGAAAATAAAACCAGTAAACTCTACCTTGGCTTATCTCCTGGCAAATATAAGTTTCATGTAAAAGCAATCTCATCAGAAAGTCAAACGGTAGAGAAAACTTTATTAGAATTTGAGGTATTAAGTCCTTGGTACGCTTCGTGGTGGTTTATCGCACTCGCTGTACTAGCTGGAATGATAGTCAGTTATCTAATATATCGATACAGAGTCCATAGACTATTGGAAAAAACCAAACTAAATAAACGATTAGCTCAATTAGAGTTAAAAGCATTGAAAGCCCAGCTAAATCCACACTTCATATTCAACAGCCTCAATAGTATCAAGCGTCTCATTCAGATCAATGAAAATAAGACAGCCATTGAGTATCTTTTACTTTTCTCCGCTATGATCAGAAATGTATTGGACTTTAGTGATAGGAAAGCAATAACGCTTAGAGAAGAACTAGACTTCTCCACAAAGTATCTGAAAATGGAAAAGATGCGATTCGATAAAAACTTCGACTTCGTAGTGCAAGTATCGAATGAAGATATCTTAGATGAGTATAGTACCCCATCTATGATATTGCAACCTCATCTAGAAAATGCAATATGGCACGGAATCATGCCGCTCCTTGACAGAAAAGGAAAGCTCTATCTTGATGTGATTGATGATCTCCATAGTATCATCATCCGTATCGAAGATAATGGAATCGGTCGCGAGGCATCTGCCTCCCTTCATAAAAACAATAAGAGAGCTATACATAGGTCAAAAGGACAATCCCTGTCAATAGATAGACTTAGACTCTCTTCGCTTACTAGAGAGCAAGACATAACCACAACAATAATCGATAAAGATCCCAACGGACCAAGTCCAGGAACAATAATAAAAATCAACCTCAAAAAATCAAATACCTAGCTCATGAATGCTGTAATAATAGATGATGAAGTAATGGCACTCGATTCTCTAGAATACGATATAAAAACGTATTGTCCAGAGATCAAAATTATTGGAAAATTTGATAATCCTGAAGAAGCAATACTCTTCATAGATAAACATGAACCCGATATCGTGATGACCGATATCCAGATGCCTAGAATGGACGCATTTAGAATGCTAGATCAACTGGCATTCACAGATTTCGAACTTATATTAGTAACTGCGTACAACAAATACGCAGTGCGAGCATTTGAATTTAGTGCTGTCGACTATATCGTAAAACCTATAGAACCAGACAAGTTACGACAAGCTGTGATCAAAGCTCAAGAAAAGAAAAAGAGCAATGACCTAGAACAAAGATTATCCCTTATTCTACACAATATCAAATTTGGGAACAAAGAAAATCATACACTTGCTATTCCTACATTAGAAGGTGCCGAATTCATAGAGATAGATGATATAATCCATTGTAAAGCAGATGCTAACTATTGTAATATACATATCTCGACTGGTGAAAAACTAGTAGTAAGTAAACCGCTAAAGCACTTCGCAGATCTTCTTACTGAACGTGGATTTATAAGAGTACATCAATCTCACCTGATCAATACTGCCTATATACGTAGTTATAGAAAAGGTAGCGCAGGAAGCCTAATCCTAAAAGACGGAACAATTATTCCTATTAGCAAATCTTATAAGCGCAATTTGAACGAATTCATGACTGGTAGACCCAGTTGATCATAAATTTAGTTCGTCTGATTCATTATGATTTCAATTTATTCAATTCTGGCATTTTATTAATTCAACAGATCTGTCTTTATTTTCTTTTTGAACTTTTTCAATTGAAATTATATTTCCTTTTCGATTGATCAATTCTCTGCCCGTAATATGGTTATAGATGTGTTCATATGAACCCTTTAAAACCACAAAATCCTGTAAATTCCCCATGATTTGAATTATGCCTTTTCAATCTTTCAATAATTGACATTGAACTAGAGCCGCAGTAAAAACGATTAATTGATTTCGAGTAAATTATAATAAGTAGTGTGCATATCATGTAATTGATTGTGTACAAAACTAAAAAGAGTCCAACAAATTAATGTTGAACTCTTAAGTAGTCGGGGCACCAGAAAGAGAACTCACTGTATTTAATATCTGATTATCAGATGTTTATCATCACTCAAAGGAATCTACGAACCGAATCACGAACCGATTGCTTGTATCTGTTTGTATTGATTTGTTATTTTAAAGATACAAAATAACAATGGAATAGTAGAAGAGAAAGTGAACCAGAATCAGTTACAATATGATTTTACAACTTTATCTATTCCTGAATTACTAACCTTTAATGAAATTTACTGGACCTCCGCCAACTATACTAAATTCACAACCGTCTCCTAATTTAACAATAGGGTCAATACCATATATATTTATTGTTCCATTATTGATTATGTTTCCATGACAAAGAATAGATTCCAACTCAGTTTGTGTGATATTTAATATTCCATTATTGATAATAAATGCCTCAGAATCAATTTCAAAGCCTACACCATCAGAATCTTCAATAGATAATAATCCATTAGTAATTAGAGAAACATTCTCTTCAATTTTTAAAGATCTTCTTACAGAAGTATAATTTGCATCAAAGGTAATTGTAACTGGCTGAGCATTTAAAGATCTTAGTATTACATCTTCGCATTGAAGAGGAGCATGAGATTTGTCCCAATTCGTTGCATTTTGCCAAGAGTCAGATTCTGATATCCAAATTATTGTACCTGAAATGAAATCTATGTTAATTGAATCAACGGTTGAACAGTCATTTAAATCAGTAACTGTGACAAAATATAATCCTCCTAGTAAACTATCTGCAGTTTCAAGTTCTCCTTTATTGTTGGACCATTCATAATTATAGGGAGTCGTTCCTCCTATAACAACAGCAGTTGCTGTTCCATCAGAAAATCCGCATCCTGTTTCGTCTTCTTTGGCGACTAAAACCTTAAGTGGTTCAGGATCTACTAATTGAAAATCTATTGTCTGAACACACCCAGTACTGTCTGTTATAGACACTGAATAATTACCAGCACTATCAATTGGAAAAGTATTTGACCAAAGGATTTCGCAAACATTGCAGTTTGGACTTAACACTAAAGAGACAACTCCATCAGCACTGTTGGCACAAGTGGGATCGCTAATGGTAAGGTCATAATCATAATAATAATCTCCTGAGATTACAATATCGTCTTGGCAACTAATTAAACCATTATCAAACATTACATTTATAGGAATGGTTTGATTTGAAACTACTGTAGTAGAAAAGCCATTTTGACCATTTGACCATATGAAATCTGAAGCTTTGTGCCAAGGGCTATTTTCTACAATGTCAGGAGGATCAATTGTAACTAAATTATGAATTGATTGTGCTTGATTTTCTACAATTTCTCCATTTTCGAAATTATCATCGAATGTATATGATGCAATTAGGTTATCATAAAATTGATGAGTTGAATCAATTTGGGTAGTATTATACCACTTATTGATATGTTGAACATCTAGTGTTGAATTCCATAATCTGATATTATCTAGATATCCTTTAAAGTCACCAAAAACATCACCAATTAAAAGCTGTGTAACTGTAGACTTAGTTGTCAATATCAAGTTTGAGGAAATAGTATTTTCAAGTAAGCCATTGATATAAAACTTCACTTCGTTGTTTACAACTGATTTGGTTATTGCAACATGAGTCCATTGGTCAAAGGGCAATGAATAATTAGATTGAAAATTTAAAAATTGATTATCCGTATTCTGAATCTCTAATGAAATAGCATTAGAATTGTAACCTTCCCCGATTAATAATGCTGAACCTTTATGAATAATGTAGCTAGAGGAATTGTATGATAAAGAGTCAGGATTTATCCAAAATTCAAGAGTTAGATTTTCAGTAAGATCTAATTCAGGATGATGATTTACATAATATTTAGGATTATCAAATAATAACAGAGGATTCGTGTACATAGAAAGAGAAGTGTTGGGAATTCTTAGTTCTACAGTATCACCATTACAAGCTTGAATAGTGTCAAAATCAAAAAATGCTGATCCTCCAGCATATATGGTCGATGTAGTCTCACAACCTATCGAGTCTGTGACAGTAACGGAGTAATATCCAGAATTTAAGTTGAATATATTATTACTGGTTTCTTGATTATTCCATTCAAAACTATAAGGCCCATTAGGTCCAGAAACATTGGTATTTGCCGTTCCACTAAAATCTTGAAAACATGCTCTATCATTTACGATGAGCTCTACTTCAGTATCTAAATCTTCGATGTTAAATGACAACTCTGCCGAACAGGAGCCACTATCAAATACAGTTACAGTAAAAAGTCCTCCTTCTAATCCAGATATGATTGATTCAGATTCGCCATTTGACCATGAGTAAGAATAAGGTGGATTTCCGTTTTCTATATCTAGAACTATTCGACCATTTGAATTACATGTGTTATCAATTAGTTCTGAATTGACGAGGAGGTCATCTAAGATAATTAAGTTGATAGAGTCTAAATAAAGACATCCCTCAGAGTCTGTTAATGTAACTGAATAAGATCCTGAATCAAAGATATCAATAAATGTAGTGGTGCTTCCAGTGGACCAAAGTATTGGAAGAGAGTCAATGTCAATTTCAAGTCGATGTTGTCCACATATACTAATATCCTCACCTAAGTCAAATACAATTGAGGTATTCCAAACTATGATAGTGTCTTTAGTTTCAAGCTTGCAAGCACCATCTAAGACAGTATGTGAAATAATGTGCTCTATATTATTAGAGAAGGAAGTGGTAAAGCTACTTGTCGAATCAATTAAAATATCATCTTCAGTCCAAGAATAAATATCTCCATCAAGAATTGTAGATGACAAGATTATTTCCTCATATGTACAAGGTAGTGAATCTGAAATTGTAGTCTGAAGGTTAGGACAATCAGGACAAACTAAATAATTTGATGGATTGAAAGGTAATTCATCTACATAGATTTGAGTGTAAGCGTGAGTATCAACATAATAACTATGATTAAAAACATTTTCAAAATCAGTATTTTCATCGGGTTCTGGGTCAAGCGGATAATCTTCACTGCCGCAACTTAATGTATCATCTATTTTATATAGGTCACTGTTTTTGAAAAATATAAAATTTGAATTTTTATCAAGTGCATAATTTAAAGGTTCAGAAGTGGTATTGACATCTTTGATTATTTCTGAATCCTCATAACTTCCACTACTTCCAAGTTTGGCTTTGAATTGATGTCTTTTAGAAGGATTTGTAGAAAACTGATTACCTAAAATATACAAATCTCCTTCATTGTCAAATTCAAGCTCATATTGGTTCATCCAATTTTTATCATAATGATAATCCCAATTAGAGGAAGTAAAGCTAGAGTTGGTTTTATTAATTGAGGTATGATATTGACTGGAATGTCTTATAAGTATATATATAGATCCACCAGAATTAATCTCAAAATCTATTGGATAATCTCTTCTTTTAGTAGAGCCATTTTTAACTCCACAGGTTCTTAAAAAACTATGTTGACCAGAAGAATTAACTTTCCAAATAAAAACATCAGGTACATTTCCAAATCCTCCACCGAAGTTCCTTGTTTCACCAAAACTATAAGCGTTGTCTTCATAAATTTCCAGATCTTCTCCTATATGAGTTTCGTTTACTTTCCCAAAACTATTGGTCCAAATCAGGTCTCCTAAAGTATCAACTCTTGAAATAAAACAATACCTTTGGCCAATGTCAATAGATCCGGTTAAACCTATGTCACCATTTGAAAAGGACTCAATATCTCTAATGTCATGAATATTGGATTGAGAAGTAGGCACAGAACTTCCCCATTGAAGTTCTCCATGTGAATTGAATAAATAAAATTCAGTGTTTCCAGATAAATAAAACCGACCATCTTCTAGAATTGAAATGTATTTAGGAGATTCTAAATCATATCTCTTGGTCCAAATAATATCACCCCTATAATTGAAATTGATTGTTTGAACTGCATTAAGGTGGTAAGATATGAAGAAAAATGGAGAGTGATTTGAATACTATGGAAGTACAATTAATGCATCCAAACAGCCATATTTTCGAATATTAAGAGTGAATTATTCTCAAACCTAACACTTGGAACTTCAATAAGTAGATGACAGTTATAAGCATTGTGATTAATTGTAGTATGACTTTATGGGTTATATCTCAAAATCTTTAGTAAAATATCTCATTCAATAAAAATTTCTAATCCTATGATGAGTACAATTTTAGCATTCAGACTTTTATTTGGAAATGTGAAAGGGCTAAAGGCCACAATAGATATCTGGTGTAAGTCAGGTAAGATTAGTGAAATTGACCAACTAGCTTATGATGCCCTAGTTCGATCCTTAGAGAATTCTGTACTAGACAAACATATCAAAGCAATATTCAGAACTATTTTTAGTACTAACTATTCGCAATTATTAAGCAACTTCAGGAAATACATTGAAGATTCAGGAAGTTTTGCAGAAATATTCACAATAGAATTCGAAAATAAACTTACTGCACATCTGGAGGATATACTTAGTAAGGGAAACTATGATTTGGATAAAACTAAGTGTCGAGACTATATCCAAGAAATAACTGCTGGGTTTTGTAAAGTAGCTTCAGACGAAAGATCTGAAAAACAAGGTATCCAGATCTTAATAGAAAAGGCTAACGAATTAAGTAGCAAACTAGCCGATCTAGCTGAAAGTATTGCAACTATACACTCTGCAGTGATTAACCCAGTCAAGATAGACGAGCAATTCCTAAACAATGAAAAAAACAAAACAACATTAGAATTAGTTAAAAAGACTTCTAAAAATGCTATAAATCTTCTGCGAAGTTATGACTATCAAGCTGGAATTGATCTGCTTGAAGGCCTAATTCAAGAATTGAATAAATGTAAGATAGATGCAATTGAAACCTATGCTTCTCTTTATACAAATATTGCCATAGGATATTTGTATTTAAATCAACAAGGTAAGTACTATGAGAGTATTATCAAAGCCTTAGAATGTGGCAATCCTTCCTCTAATACAATCTTGAATGCATATTGGGCATATTCAGCCACAGGATATGAAGAAAAGGCAGAAGAGATGTTTAAAATTCTGAAAGGGTCTCATTCAATGTCTGAAGATTTTTATAGTGCAAAACTTGATAAGATTGATGAGCTTGATAGTGAGGCTGAGGACTTTTTCAAAGGGGCCAAGAGACTTTTTCCAGATAGTGCTGAAATAAGTTACAGAATAGCTCAAGTATATCTAAAGCATAATATGATTGAAGAATTCTCACAGGAAATGGATCAAGTTGTAATGAAGCATCCAGATTCGCTAGTTAGAGTGGGTACACAGCATGCCGTGAGATTGCAATATGAAATATGCAATACAATTAAACTTGGAAGTCCTGTAGAAATTAATTCTGATGAAAAATTAAGACTTGAAAAGGCAGCAAAGCTTTATATGGAGATATGGTCTAAATTAAAGAATTCAAGCTCTAGCAAAACGTATGCTCCACATTTGATCAACCTTAGCAACATATACTATACACTAGGTAAGAAAGACGAGTCATTAAAGTATTTACAAATAGCACATGAGTTAATACCATCAGATTTTACGTCTTCTAGGACAATGGTATGGCATTTCTTAGAGGGAGACTTTACAAAAGCAATAATAGCTGGTAGTCAAATTTCTAACATCTTTAATTTAGAGATGAAAGAAAGTCTAGTTGTATATGTTCAGATTCTAATGAATAGTAGTAGGGAGAATAAAGAACTAGCTTTGTCGATTATCGAGAAAGCAATCGAAAAGAGACCTTCTGACGAAGATTTACTTTACATAAAAGGCATAGCTCTTTTACTTTGTTCAGATAGTCAGGAAGCATTAAAGTGGGCTCTAAAACTACAAGAAAATGCACCTACTAATGCAAGGTTTCATATCATCGCAGCTAAAGCTTATAAAGCGGATAGTAATATAGAAGAAGCTATAAAAAGCATAGAGAAGGCAGTTAATGGACTGGTTACTTTTGAAAGTCCAGTTAAATCTGATCTTCTTAGAGAGCTATGGGAAATGAAGGAGTATCATTTGTTATTCAATGCATGTAATATGATCGGTGAATCCGAATTGGATTTGCATGAGCTACAGTATTTTGAATTTGCACTTGGACAACTAAACTACGATAGACATAGGTTCCTTTTCTATATTAGAATGATGAAAAGGTTTGAATATAAACGATTCACAATCAATTACTGGAATTTACTGGATAAATATAGAGATTACAATACAGGTATAGATATCTGCCAAAAACACTTGGTTAATGAACCAAATTCACTGATTGCAAAGATTGATCTATGTCAATTTTATATGAAATCAGGTAAAGTAAATGAAGCTGAGAGCATCGATTTGAAAGGAGAAGATAGTAATGAATTGGATTACACTTATTTTATGAGATTGATGACTCAATTATTATTTTTCAAAAGATATGATCAAATAGTGGGTACATTATATTCAAGATATCGACGTAATTTCGATCATGAGTGCACCGATATTATTTTGCAAACATATATTGCCTGTGGTTTTAAAGAGGAAGAAATATTTCTTGCTAAAGCTGTTGATAATTCAGCAATAATTATTATTAACACTTTCTCTAAAGAAAGAAGAGTATTAGTTCTACAAAATAGAGGTGATAATAAAAATGAATACTCCGATGAGGTAGGACCAGGTCACATTATATATGATAATTGCATAGGTCAAGCTTTAGGCCATACCTTCAAGGTGAAGTCTCGCAACCAAATTATGCATGAGGAAGAATATGAAATAATAGCTGTCCATTCGATAGGTAAATACCTTTTTGATATAGCAACTTCTGCTGCAGGTAGTATTCATAAGGAGGAGTCTAGTTTTTATATGATTCAAGGTGAAAATGAAGACCATCTTAAATCAATGCTAGATTCAATACTGAAACTTGATAAAGTTTCAAAGGAACCTGTAGATCGAAGCATAGCATATCAGGCATATCTAAACATGCAGTTTCCGTCTGGAATGGTAATTAAACACTACCAATTGCATTCCTTTGTTTTCTATTATACGTTGTTTGATAAATTAGGTGAATTTCCAGATAGAGCTAACATATACCAAGAAGAAATAGTTAAGCGATTAGGAGCGGAGAGTAAAGTGCAATATTGTATAGACATAACTGGGATAATAAGTCTGTACAAGTCAAACACTAAAATAGGCAACCAAAATGTTCATGTTTCTCAATCAACAGTCGATTTGATAAGATTAATGACTTACAATAAAGACAACTTTCAAAGCAACTCTTGGAATTTCAGGATAGATAATAATGATAAGGTACTACTCGAAACCAATAGCAATATTCTGAATGAAATGATTGTGGAGCTCCCAAACATTTTACTTTGGATTGAACAAAACCTTCAACAGCCTCAATCTGCAATGGCTAGGTTGGATTTTGAGAAAAAATATATTGAACAAATGGAAAAAGTCATTGATCCTTCAATCGTAGATACTATGCTATTAGGCAGAAAACTAAATCTTTGTGTAATTACCGATGATTATATGTCAGGACATATCGAAATGGTAGAAGGAAGAAACATTGTAATAGACAGTGAAATTTTCAAAGCAATAATAGATTAGTTTAGATTTGATGAATTTGTTTATTAGATGAGTATCTATTTTTGAATTAAAAATGCAGAGCCTTTCGACTCTGCACAAACTAAACCTCATCTTATGAAATTCAACCAATTTCGATTGTAAGATATAGTCATTTTCCTTTGAACGCTATCAAATTGAACATTGCTCTTAGCCGTGATCTCACTCTTGCTCTATAACGAGCTTCTATCTCTTCAGCATTGAGATTAGTGGGTGGATGGGTCTGTACGCCCTCAGAGACAATCAATTCGTATATACTGAGCAATATTTCTCCTATTTCATTTACATGATCTACCGTTTTTAATCACAAGGATAACCTGAATTTGAACATTGAGAGAAAATTCTCTATCATTGTATTACACCTTTTAATTTTAGATTGTCCATTTTGAATTCTTAGCCGCGATGCGGATGAGTTATTTCATATGGGTATAAGGGATGCTTATATTAAGATCCTACATTACTAATCTTAACTAAAAAGGATATGACCGATCTCAACACGATACTCAAAGACCAATTTTCATTCGATGATGAACTTATAGATGGACTCTACAAACATCTTATTCTCAAAACATTTAAGAAAGGGGAGCATTTTTTAGAAATTGGATCAAAACCAAAAGACTTTGGATTTTTGGAATATGGATGTTTTATGTACTATCAAATGAATGATGGCAAAGAAACGGCAATTGATTTCACATTCGAGAATTCATGGAACACGGACATTGCCGCTGTAAATGAAGATAGAAAGAGTGAAATGGGAATAGTCGCGCTAAAGGACTCTTCTGTATTAAATCTAACATTGGTATCAATGGATGAGTTGATCTCCGAAAATGCTAAATATCTAAGCGTCAAGTCTTATTATGTTGAGAAGACTTTCGCGAGTGTAAGTCGTCATGATAGAAGGATGTTAACTATGAATGCTACTGAAAGGTACATTGATCTAGCAAAACATAGTCCCGAAATATTGGCGAAAGTTCCACAATATTATATCGCCTCTTATTTGGGTATTACGCCTCCTTCATTGAGTAGAATAAGAAAAGAAATGAATTAGTAGTCATTTCTTAACATAGGTGAATGAATAATAAATATTTACCACTTAGCTTTGTATTATATATTCAACCAATTTCAAATGTCATGAATATCAGTAAAATATTTACTCTATTAATATGCCTTGGTTTCCTTCAAGTGGGATATTCTCAATGCGATCTCATTATAAAATATGATGAATCAGGAAACAGAATATTTCGTGGGAACGAATGTGATCCAGAATGTAGTACTGTTGTTACCAATGTAGAAGATTTAGGATTAGGTACACTTCGGAATGCAATATTTTGTGCTGTAGATGGTGATTATATCACATTCGATCAGACATTAGATAACGAAACAATAAATCTGGAATCTGGCAAAATTACCATCGATAAATCGATACAAGTAAATCAATCAGATTTGATGTATTCTCCAGTTGATATCGATGTCAAAGCACAATCAGATAATGTAGTTTTCGAAATATTAGATAACCATACAGTTGTCTTTCAGAAAGTAAATATGATAAGTCATGCAGGTTTTGATAATAACCCAAGAGTGCTTATTAATCATGGCACTTTAACACTGCAAGATCTAGACTTAGTCGATGACGGACAATTTCAAAATACTAATAGTACACTCTTAAACACCGGAGCCCTTAACATTCAAGAAACTGTAAAACTCATTTATGCTTACTATCAATAAATACAATATGATATCTATAATATTTCTAGCTATATTTTATTTCAGCTGCACTACTCCAGATATGGACCCATTTGAAGAAGAAATGATTGCACCTATTTGTATGCATGATTCTATCAAAGTAGATACTATGTATTTTGATTTGGGTGGAGACATACTAAAATTACCATCGGTATTTACTCCTGATGATGATGGTGATACTGATTTCTTTTATCCTGTGTTTGACCGAAGTGGTGAAGAGATTTGGATTTCATCATACTCAATTTACACTCCTGAAAATGATTGGAGCGAGGTCAGAATTTTATACAGTACGCCTGTTTTAACATATGAAGATGATAAGGTTTTAAAGGCATGGGATGGATTCAGTGACAACATAGTAGAACCCTATCTAGAAGAACACGAAGGAGCATTCCGTTTTCGATTTTATGCTTCTAGAGAAGACGGGACTTCAATAATTTGTCGAGGGTGGGGCTGTGTGGATAGAACTAAATAACTAAAACATTATTAAGTGAAAAAGATCAATCAATTTTTAACGATTGCAGTATTGATACTCGCAATTGTAAGCCAAACTTGTATCCTGTCGGGACAAGAAATATCATATGAAGATCTCTATACGCAGGAAACGTATGAAGCCCAAAGTATAAATACAGGACTGAGCGTAGGAGCAATAGGAGGATCAGCTGATGTTAGTAATGGTACCAGTAGTTACATGATACCAATACAGATTCCTGCAGGGACAAATAATGTTTCTCCGGATATTTCTTTAGTATATAATAGTCAAGGTGGAGATGGGCATGTAGGATATGGATGGAATATTTCTGGAATTTCTACGATTAGTAGAGGTCTAAACACCTTGTATCATGATGGGAAATCACAAGCGGTAAAACTATCAAGTGAAGATAAGTTCATTATTGATGGAACAAGGATGATTAAATCAACACCAACTATGTTTGTTAAAGAAAATCATGATTATGGCACGATTGAGATGATGGGAAGTATGGGGTCTGGTCCCTTATGGTTTAGAATGGAGACAAAATACGGTGTAGTTATGGAAGTCGGTAAGGAGAATAATTCTACCTTATTATCCGAAGATGGCAATGAAATTATATTCTGGAAAGTAAGTAAGATTATCTATCAGGATGGCAATTACATGGAATATGAATATAATAGTAGTGCAAGAGATCATAGAATCTCTGAAATACGCTATACTGGGAATAGTGTCAGTGGTATTAGTCCTTATAATAGAGTGATATTTAATTATAAAGATAGAGGCGTAACTAAAAATAAAACCTATGAAGCTGGGTCCACAATTAATCTAAATAATTTATTAGATAACATAGAGGTCAAAACGGAAGGTGACTTATTGGTCAAAAGGTATGAACTGTCATATGGTAGTGATGATATTAATGCATACCTTAAGAAGGTAACGGAAGAGGGGAGCGATGGCAGTGAGCTCAATCCTACAATATTAAAATACGGGGATTACACAGATGAATTTTCCTATGATTTTGTAGGCTTTCATCCTGTAGCCACTAAAGAAATATATACAGGTGACTTTAATGGTGATGGCTACTCAGATAAGCTCATTGCAAACAAAGTTGAAGAAGATGGAGAGACCTACCATGATTCCTACATAATAGAAACGAAAGCACCAAGTCCAACTAATAATGACTTTTTCTATAAGTTTACCCAAACACTAAATGGTCAAGCTAGACTTGGGGATGAGAAGGGGCAATACAATTTCTATTCTGGAGATTTCACAGGTGAAGGTAGAGATGATATTGTCTATGCTTTCTCTACGGAGGTAAACAGTGACAAATTTAGACTCATTGGGAACATAGAATTACATAAGATGGAACCCAATGCAAATGGTGTGATTACAGAAGATATTGGATTTCCTGCAAATGCCAAACAGTTTTTTGATCATGAAGATAAATCGCTGAATATTGGTGACTTTAACGGCGATGGGGTAATGGATATGATCGTCATATTGTGTGATTTTACATTTGATCTTAGTGGAAGCATTTCATTGGAAAACCATGAAGCCTATATCTATTATGGTAGCTTGTCAACAGTGTTTGAGAAAGTTACTTTAACGGGTACTTCAACATTAGATATTGAGGATTGGAATGTAAGAAATATCAATACTATTGACATAGATGGTGATGGTAAGAATGAGCTTATGGTTACCAATGGGTTATATTCAGAAATATACACTTTTGAGGATACCACGGTTACAAGTGTAAATGGTAGTGCTCTTGGTTATCCAACTCAATACCACCTCATGTTTTTTGGTGATTTTAATGGTGATAGGAAAACGGATGTACTAACTAGAACTGATCTAAATAATAATGGAGCGCCTTGGACGGTAGGAAGAGGTACAGGGAGTAGTTTTATTGAGGATGCAGAAAATTTCCAATGGCTTGGTCTTCAACCAGAAATAGACGAAAATTATGTTGGTGAACTTTTACTAATTGGAGATTATAACGGAGATGGTAAATCTGACATTGCAAGAGGAGCCAACTATCTAAATGATCAGCAAATTCAGTTCTATTTTAGTAGAGGGAATAATTGGTATTATGATCCCTATAATATTGATGAGAATGCTGAAAATAATACTTTCGGAGTACAAGATTTTAACGGGGATGGTAAGTCAGACTTAATGAATAGAAAACCTGATGCCAGTGGTACTACTAGAGTGCTCAAGTATAAACCTAGAGGACAAGAAATGCTTTTGACAAATATAAAAAATGGTCATGGTCATGAAACTACGTATACCTATAAGAATATGACTGAATTAGGTAGTGAATATACACGCACATCATTTTCTGATCATCCAATCAATACCATAAGAGTCCCAATGCAGCTGCCTACGAGATTAAAGAAAGAAGGTTATGCAACTATAAGATATGAATATACTAATGCTAAGCTTCATAAGGAGGGAAAAGGTCTATTGGGTTTTGAAAAAATAGAAACTAGAACACTGGATGGAACGGGAATGAAAGAGGAAACTAATTTTATTCTAAATAATGACCATAGTATTCTGCTTCCAGAAACATCAATTAGAAAAAAGCTGGAAACGGTCCTAAGCACGAGAACAATAGAACACACTATTACGACTCATACAGCAATAGAAAGTGGTATAGATTATTTTACACACCATGTAACGGGAAGTACAGATATCAATGATTTTGAAGGGACACAGACGAGTACATCGACAACATATGATGAACATGGAAATGCTATAATAAGTAATATTGATATAAATGGTGTGGAAGGTAGATCTACAATCACAGCATTTGGTCAATTTTCTACGCCAGTACCATCAACGCCTATTACTGTTGCTAATTTTATTAGTCGAAGTGGTTCTACAAGTTTTCAAAAATATGAAACACTAACTCATAATAGTATTGGTCAGTTAATGTCTCATGTTATAAATCCTGGTGATCCCAAATCAACGACAACATCATACACCTATGACCAGAATGGTAATGTAAATACTACAACTATAAGTGCAGCAAATGAAGTTGATAGGACAAGCTCGAATGTCTTTGATACAAAAGGAAGGTATATCGAGTCAGCTACTAACACGCTAGGGCAAATATCATCTGCAACGTACAGCCCAGTATGGGGGAAACCAATGACTACAACGGGGCTGGATGGCTTAACGACAAGTTACCAATATGATTTCTTTGGAAGGTTACTTCATACAACTGCCCCTCAAGGCTATATTATAGACGAAGAATATGAATGGGACATTGGTAGTAATATATACATACACAAAACAATAAAGCCGGGAGATACTGAAACATCAGTGTACTATGATAAATTAGATAGAATTATAAAAAATACAGAGAAAGGATATGGGCAATTAAAAATATCTACTGTAGAATTCGATGATAGAGGATTAAAAACATTAGAGGTATTACCATCTGGTTTTTCTACTTCTTACATTTTTGATGATTATAATAGACCAACACTTATTACGAATGATTATGGGAGTAGCTCGATGACATATGGCTATAGTAATGGTGAATTACAAATAAATGTTACAAATGCTGCAGGGCAGGTTTCTAGCTCAAAAAAAGATGCTACGGGCAAAATTGTAGGATCTACTGATTATGGAGGGACTCAATCGTATACCTATCATTCGAATGGGAATTTAGCAACGGTTACTAAAAGTGGTACTCAATTGGTATCTACGTCCTATGATGCATTTGGACATCAGACAGGCTTGATAGATGTAAATGCTGGGGTTTTAACTTACCAATATAATGCATGGGGGGAATTAGTTAACGAAACCAATGCAAAAGGCCAAGAAACAGTAATAACTTATAATAATCTCGGACAAATAGAATCAAAGGTTGGCCCAGAAGGAACGACAACATTTACCTACAAAAGTACTGGGCCAGCTATAAATCAACTATATACTATTACTGGATTTGATGGAGATTCTGAAGTATACTCATATGATCAGTTTGGTAGGATGGCTGGTAAAACACATACGATTGATGGTATTGCAAATTCATTCACTTATAATTATGATAATCAAAACCATGTGACTTCCAAGACCTTCCCTTCAGGTCTTTCTCTTAATTACACTTACAATAGTGAAGGCTATCTCGAAACAATAAAAGATGGAACAAATAGTCAAACTATCTTTGAGAATATAAGTATGAGTACGATGGATCTTAATACAAAGTATAAAAGTATAATAAATGGAAATACACAAATAATAGACGTCGAATATGATAATGTGACCCCAACATATATAGAAAATGGAAACAAAACGGTACATGATTATTCATGGGATTTTTCCAGTGGAAACCTAATGCATAGAACTACTGACTATACAGGAGTAAGTTTCGAAACAGAAGTGTTCACTTATGATAATTTAAATCGACTAAAAAGTCAGGCGATAGGTTCTAATCCTGCGATTAATACAAACTATTCAGCCAATGGAAATATTTCTGACAGGACGAATGTGGGTACGCTTTACAATTATGATGCTACAAGAGTTAATGCAGTATCAGGTATAGTAGGAGCTGATTATGCGAACCTTTCTATGTATAATCAATATATCAAATACACTTCGTTCGATCAGCCAGAAGTGATCACAGAGCACGGCAATGAATTGACGCTTAATTACAATTCTCAAATGCAAAGAATGAAATCGATGTTGACTTTGAATAATGGGGATGTTTCCACAAGGTATTATCTTGGAGACTACGAAAGGCTTGTCGAGAATGGAGTTGACAAGCATTTGCATTACGTAAATGTAGGTAGAGGCATACACATGATAATAAAAAGGGAGAATGGGTCCGATGCGTATTATAGAACAATGACAGACAACCAAGGTTCAATAGTATATATAGGAGACACAAATGGAAATGAAGAGTTTTATAATTATGATGCATGGGGCAGGAGAAGAAATCCAGCAAATTATACTTATGTTGTACCAAGTACGAATTTTTCTTGGATGAATAGGGGATATACAGGGCATGAACATTTAGATGATTTTCAGCTCATAAACATGAATGGACGACTTTATGATCCAGTAATAGCAAGGATGCTTAGCCCTGATAATAATATCCAGCTTCCATTTAATACTCAAAATTACAATAGATATAGTTATGCATTGAATAACCCACTACGTTTCACTGATCCAAATGGTGAATTAGTCGTCTCAGCAACTATTGCAGTTATTATCAAAGGTGTAGCAATAGCGGTGGCAGCTAATGGAATATCAAATACGATACAGAATCAACCATTTTTTAATGGTGCAGGTAAAGCCGCTGTTTTTGGTGCTATAGGAGGTGCGTTGAGCAGTGGCATTGGTGAGGTTGCTAGTTATGCTTTTAATAAATTAGGAGCAAGTAAACTAAGTGTGGCGATATTTCAAGCTGTAGGACATAGTTGGACAGGGGCTGTTTTTGCTATGGCACAAGGAGATAGTCCTCTTAGTGGCTTTGTAGGGGGTGCAGCTAGTTCTATAGTTAGTTCTGGCATTGGTAATTTAGGTCTTGGTTACGCAACAACATTAATATCAGGAGGGTTTACAGGAGGTATAGGAGCTAAACTTGCAGGGGGAGATTTTTGGCAAGGAGTAGGAAGAGGCCTAATTACTACGGGCTTGAATCATTTGGCTCATTCATTAACTAAGCCTGATGATTTTATATATTTGTTGGACAGAGAAGGTGTTGGGAATACTGGGGTAGGACATACTGCAATATTAATACAAGGGGAAGGAGGTAAGTGGTTTTTTATTTCTAAAGCTGGAAAAGGAACTATATATTCTGATGATGTGCAACATGGGGAACGAAGCTATGATTCTCCTGAAGACTTTTATAAGTCAGAAGATGGCCAACGGTATGAAAGTAGAATTAGAATTGCAATGGAGCCAACAAAATCATTACAAGTCTATAAGTGGGTAAAAAGTAAGGCCAGTTTTAAGTATAATTTTCTATCAAGTAACTGTGATGATATGTGTAAAATAGTTTTAGATGAAGCTGGTATAAATTATGTCAGGTCAAGAGTACCAATTATTACATGGAATAGTGTCAGGCAATCTCAGCTCAATCTTAAATTTAGAATGAACATGACAGAATTAAAATATCAAAATTGGCAATTTTAAATATTCTATGAAAGTAAAAATATATCAAAGTCTAATAATGAGGAATTTAGCATTTGTTGTTTTATTAATAGTGTCATTAAGTAGTTGTACGGAAAAAGCTATTATAAATGATTTTAAACCAATTAAATTTGACTGGTCAGTTGATCAACCAATATTTATAAAGAAAGGAAATAAACTTTTTCTTAAAGATATAAATAACGAATCAAAGCTTATTTATTCATATAGTGATACTAAGGAATTATACAGGTATGATGCATATGTATCTCCTGATTCTGAAAGTGTATTGATAGAAGACAGTAATGAATTACATCTTATTAATATAAATGATTTAAATAAAAACACTATCTCTGTAGATAGTCTGATAAAATGGGAAATTGATCTGGTTAATCAGTATAGTATGATTCAATGGTCAAAAGATTCGAAATTTATAGGCATTCTTTGCGAGGAAGATGGGTTATATAGTAAAGAAAATTCTTTATTTATATATGATGTAGAAGCTGATGCCATGATATCAAAGTTGGCCTTGCCATCCGTATTGTCATTCTTTTTTTCCAAGGATGGAAAAAGTGTTTTTTACAAATATTTTGACACCCCAAATAGCACATCAATACAAGAAATTGTTCTTTTCTCTGGTCAAAAAAATAAAGAATATCCGTCATATCCAGACAGTAATTTATTTGTTAACATTTTCCCTTCAAGATTATATAACCATTCTACAAACCTTGAGAAAGTAATTGTGGACAGTTGGAAATATGATTCTAACCTAATTCTAAAGCCTGGTAACTACATACTCTATGCTGATAGTATTAAATTATTATTAGAAGCCTCGGAATCAAGTGAGAATTTCAAGGAATTTAAATTTTCGAATCATAATTCCAAAATGTCATATTTTTTGCCAGGAAATAGATATTATATTTTTGTAACGAGTAGTAAGCAATATACAGGGTTTTTAATTTTTGATACATTAACTAGAGAATACATGAAAATAGAGGATGCAAAGTTCTATTATGCTTTAAATTCCAATCATTTTGGTGAGACTAAAAATAGTAGTTTAAATTATTTGAAAAATTATAATCGAAGTAATATAAAAGAAAAAGGTTTTAAGATAATTTATTGAAGGTGAAAGAGTTGAAAATTATTGGTTTGTTGCTATATACGATAATATCATGGTGCGCTATGGTATTATTTGGGTATGGAGTCCAAAGCTTGACAATTATTATTGAAGTTCCAATATTAATTGTAATCACCATGATTTTATATTTCCTAATGAGAGAAAGGAAATATTATGAAGTTCTAATAGCTATTATATTTGTGGTAATATTATTTCGAACTTTTATGCCTGCTTTACCGGAATGAAATTATTATGGTTTTAACAAATGTGAGCCTAATGAGAGAAAGTATTTTGGAAGTAGGAGTGTTTTAAATTAGATTTTAGTTGGTGAAAAAGAAGAGAGGTTAGGACTGGCGTCACTAACCTCTTCTATCACGATAAACCAAT
>JBLHWH010000090.1:0-25305 GCA_047628935.1 Halioglobus sp.
CTAAAGGTCGGTATTCGGATCTTTTTTGTGATAAGGCGTTTTTATGCAAAAACATCTTTTTATGACTCCGACGCAAGCATCGGAGAATTTAAGTATTAAAGAAGAAGAAGTTTAACAAATATGAATTTTAATCTGCTGACAGTAAATAACTATATACAGACGAAAAATATCTATTGATTAACGAATAATAGATAGCTACCAAAATCAGTTCTATTTCTACTTAAGTTTGCTTCGAACGTTATTTAAATAAACAATCAGCAAATATTCAACGTGAAACATATTGCTATTTTAATTAATATGTTATATTTTCTATACTTTTGCAAATGAAGTGCGTTGCCAAAAGTGTACCGCTGATTGATAAAGAAATCGTATGACAAAGAGAATCACATCTAAAAAAAAGACCAAGGCTCCCAAAAACGAATTTGGACAGTATATCAAATTGTTGTGGGCAGCCATATTAGCTGGGCTAATCCTTGTGGTATGTTTATTTATATTTATATCCAAAACCCAACTTCCTGATACACAAGAACTAGAACAGCCAGATTACGAAATAGCTACTATAATAAAAGCTGATGATGGTCGAGAACTGGGCAAGGTATTCATACTAAATAGGGAATGGCTGAGATATGAAGAGATAAATCCAAAAATAATAGATGCCTTAATTGCAACTGAGGACGAACGATATTTTGACCATTGTGGTATCGATGCACGAAGTTTGGCTAGAGCTGTAGCATTTCTAGGGAGTAAAGGTGGAGCGAGTACCATTACTCAACAACTTGCCAAATTATTTTTTACCCAAAGATCAAAATCCTTCATTCCTAGGGTATGGCAAAAACTCAAAGAATGGGTCATCGCCATCGAATTCGAAAAACAATATACCAAAGAGGAGATACTCGCCATGTATCTTAATAAGTATGACTACCTGTATGGTGCTAATGGTATTGCCGCCGCTGCAAAAACGTACTTTGGAAAAGATCAATCAGAACTTGAAGTAGAAGAAGCGGCACTTCTAGTAGGTATGCATAAGAACCCATGGATATATAATCCCGTCAAGCATCCAGAAAATGCGAATAAGCGCCGTGCTGTTGTTATGAAGCAGATGGTGAAAAATGATAAACTAAATCTCGAAACGTATAAAAAGCTAAATGCTGAACCTATCGATGTATCAGGATTTAAGAGAGAAGGAAATTATGGTGGTGTAGCTCCCTATTTTCGTGCAGAACTGGTTAAAACTGTAAAAAGTATCTTGGAACAAGACAAATACTATAAACCAGATGGTACTAAATATGACCTCTTTACTGATGGATTGGTGATCAATACTACTATAGACCTTGATATGCAACGTCATGCCGAAGCAGCTGCAAATGAACATATGAGTAAACTACAAGATACTTACTTCAGTAGATGGAAAAATAAAGATCCATGGTCGTATGGAGCAGATGCTAAACAGAAGAAAATAAGGCAGTCCAACTTACTTCGTCAGATTAGAGAATCAGGTCGATTTCTAAAAATGAGAAAAAGTTATATAGGAAAAATAAGTTCACAAATTTCAGCAGAGATAGAAAATGTACGTTTGTTGGATACGGATATATTTAGACTATTTGCTGAAGATAAAAAAGCAGGATCTTTGGCTAATATGGTAAAAAGGAACACCATAAAAAGAGACCAAGCTAAGGTTTATAAGAAAATCCTTGCAAGCAAACATTGGCCAAAGCTTAAATCACAATGGAATAAACTACAAAAAGCAAAGGATAGAGTATTCAAGAAAAAAGTAAAAACTAAGGTTTTTGCCTACAATAGCCTAGGTGAAAAAACAGTAAACATGAGTCCCCTCGATTCCATCAAGTATCATAATATGCACTTGCAATTGGGATCAATAAGTATAGACCCCAAGACAGGAAATATCAAAACATGGGTAGGTGGCGTAGGTCATAATTACTTTAAATTCGATCATATTAATAGTAGTAGACAAGTAGGTTCTACTTTCAAACCATTTGTATATGGAACAGCAATCATAGAAAGAGGAACATCTCCTTGCCAGAAAGTAAAAGATCAACAGTATGTAGTAGCGGCCAATGATCCAGGATTCGGTAATACAAAAGCATGGGCTCCTAGGAATGCTAGTGGATTCTCTGGGGAGTGGCTAACTCTAAAAGATGGCCTAAGAAAATCACTCAACTCCGTATCTGTCTATCTTATGAAAGAGATTGGCAATGTAGAGCCCGTCAGGCAATTGGCCAGTAGCTTGGGAATCCCTAAAGAAAAGATACCACCGTACCCGTCTATCGCATTAGGAACTCCAGAGTTATCCGTTATGGAGATGGCAGGTGCTTATACTACTTTTGCAAATGACGGAGTTTACACAAAACCTATATATATCAAGAGCATCAAAGATGCAAATGGCCGTTTGATTTATAGAAGTAATCAATCGAAAAAGAGAGCTATAAGTTCTGGATATAACTACGTTATGGTACGTATGCTAAAGTATGCGCAAGGTGCTGCAGGAGGAAGAGCGGGTCTCAAAAGTGAATTCGGAGGAAAAACTGGAACGACCAATGATCATAAAAATGGATGGTTCATGGGTATCACTCCTGATCTAGTCGTGGCAACATGGGTGGGTGGAGATAACGAATGGATTCGGTTCCTAAGTCTTGTAGATGGGCAAGGTGGGGTGATGGCAAGACCATTCTGCACAAGTTTTCTTTCTAAATTGGAAGCAGATTCAAAAGTGGATTATGATGTGAATGCTAGATTCAAAGTACCGGAGGTTCTTGAAGTAAATATGGACTGTTCTGTCTATGCAGCCATGGAAGAAGAAGATAAAAAAGCTGCAGAACAAGATTTAATCGATAAGACAAAAGAAGAGGATGAAGTGGATGAGGAGTTTTAACGTATTCGAGGCTTTAGCTTCCTGTACCGAGATGGGAACCAATAAAAAACTCAGTATATTTTGAATGTATACGTTTAGGGAGTGTCTGTTTTGCGAATAGAGTCAGTCTTGATACATAATAGGTGTTATTGAGGCCATAATTGAAATATTATTTCGCATAATATTTTTTTTATAAAATAATACATATAATTATCATTCCAATTATCTTGTAACCAAATACATAGCTAAACCATGAAAATCTGTTTATCAATTATTTTTACACTGTTTCTTAGCGGCGTAAACAGCCAAGATCTATTATTTACACTAACTGACAACCAAAATAGGGAGGATGTTTGTTCTGAGTCTACGAAAAATCCCTGGCTAACTAGTGTTATTGATTTTACTATTATCGAAACTAGTCGATTGAGTGAGTGAGCAAGTATCATTAGCTAATACATGTTTTCAATTACCAGACAGGTCAGAAGTTGTAACTTCTGAAATACATCGAATCTCTTTTGAAGACGATAAGATAGTTTGGAGAGGTAAAGTTAACTGTACAGAAGGCACTGTTTTGTTTATTATGCAAGATGGGACTCTTGATGGCTATATACAGATAGGCGATACATCATATGAAATAAGACGTATATGTGACGATTTTGCATATCTATATATTACAGAAACACCTGATGAAGGAGATGATCTCTGTGCTGATCATGGGGAAACTAGTCCTGTAGGGAGTGAAATCGAACCATATGAAAATCTGTCCAATGATGATGGGAATAATCAGTGTTGCATATCGACGGTTCTATTTTTGTATACAGTACTATCTAAAGAATATGGAAATTCGACTGTAGTTGCTGGAATAGGAATAGATGATAGTAAAAAAGATCCTAAATTTTGACTACCCCTCCGCAAGCGGATGGAGCTTTCGCCAAAATTTTTCCACCCTAAAGGTCGGTATTCGGATCTTTTTTGTGATAAGGCATTTTTATGCAAAAACATCTTTTTATGACTCCGACGCAAGCATCGGAGAATTTAAGTATTAAAACAGCTCTACAGAATAGTGAGGTTTGTCACAAAGTAAAACAAGTAGGGGGACCAATACTTATTGATTTTATTGAGACTGGGAATATTTTCAATGATAGGAAAACATTAATTGAAAGTGCTGAATTGCAAGTCCTTAGAGAACAGATTGCAGCTGATGTTGTTATATTGCTTGCTGGTGATGTGTATGAAAATTATGGTGTTTCGACATTATCCAATTTTGGGGACCCTAATTTTTCACATGCGATAGTAGAAATTAATGCCCCAAGTAACCGTTATACTGTTGCACATGAATGGGCTCATGATTTTAATGCTATTCATGATGATGGAATAGAGATTGATGGTGAATCAATTAATACAATAATGGCACCAATGTTATTGAATGAATCTAGAATACTCCATTATTCTAATCCTGATGTTTATTATGATGGATTAGTAACAGGCATTGAAGGAACTAATGATAATGCAAGCACAATTGATAATTGGGGGTGTTATGTAGCTAATTATGCTAATAGCGGCAATCCATGTGAAAGTGTATACTCTGATGTGACTAGTGAAACTTTGTTTATAAACGGTCAGTTCGTTAACAGATATTGTTTAGAAGTTTCTAATTGTTTCAATAAACCAGATAGAATTGTTTGGGAATATTCATCGAATGGAATAAATTGGACAATTATGGATGATAACACAGATTGTTTTGACTTGCCTATAGGAATTGTGCTTCAACCAACTTTTGTCAGAGTAAATTATGAATGTGGGGAATGTGAGATAAGACCAGAAGTATTTGTTTTCAATAAGGCTTGTGAAAACTCAGAAACACGAAATGATAAGAAGAATATTGAATTAGAAATTTTTCCAAACCCAGTAGCGAATATTTTACAATTGAAATATTCAGAAGACTTTTCTATCGATTCAATAATTCAAATTTTTGATTTGAAAGGTCAACTTGTCAATAAAGAAAAACTTAATGCTACTATAAATATTGAAGGGCTTGATTCAGGAACATACATATTGAGGATATCAAATGAAAACAAAAAAGCTTATGCAAAATTTGTTAAAATATAGTTTTTACTTTGTTTTTGCTTTACTATTAAGTTGTACAAAGGAGGAAATACCTAGTGACCCAACAAATTCTTCCATTGAAAAACTAACAATCAACACAGATATTGATTATGGATACTGGGGAACAAGTGGGGCATCTGGTTATTTTAATGATTCATTACTTTCTTTCGGGTATAGTGTTATAAACCAATATTCAATTAATGAAAATGAAATGTTATATGGAATACCAGTTAGAAGAAGTATATGGTATGAAAACGTTCTTTGGGCGTATAGAGAAGCTATTAGTTTATCAAATTTACCCTTAGATTCTTTAAATGCTGGAGATACTATCCATTTTCCAATTTTTATTACTTTTTTAAATGTCGACCCAATGCTTTCTTTAGATCAAATATACCTTGATGGAGATGCAGCGGCAGAATGCTACAGCGTATTTGATGGAGAGTATGATAATCGACTTATCATTACAGAGAAGGATTTATCTTCTAATGTAATCGCAGGAAATGTAAATGCCAAGATAAGTCTAAATGATCTATGTCCTCCTAAATATGATCCCACGAAACCAGATGAGTATATTATTAGAGATTTTAACTTTAGAGCTAAACTGCGATGACAAAACGAAATATTCCTATGATCACTAATAATCAATCAACTTGTTTTGTAGTGTTAATTCTGGCTATAGTTGCCCTATTCATAGTTGGATGTCAGGACAAGACAGATCCCCCAGAAGAAATTAATCCTATCAGTATATCGAAGAGGGTAGCTGTCACAATAGACGAAAACTATAGAGGGTATTATGGTGGAGCAGGATATGTGAACGATACATATACAGAGTTCGCCAGTAGTCAGTTTGGAACTACTGGATTGGATCATTTATTTTCGCTTCAGTTACATGTCACAGAATGGTACAAAAATGAAAAATGGGCGCCAAGGCAAATCATAAGTATAGAGAGACTAGAGCTGGCGAATGCCAGTTCTGGAGATACATTATATTTAGAGAATTTAAAAGTGGCAGATGGTAATGCACCATTCCACTTTGTGATTAATAGATATGGAGAAGGAACTGATCCTGCGGAGTGTTACTTATTAGACTCTACGCATCAAGCGAATTACATATATGTGCGCTCTATAGATGAGGATCTCACCTACTTAGAAGGACGATTACATATGAAAGTAGATATCAGTGATCTATGTCCAGATAAAGGCGATCCTAATAAGCCCGATTCTTATACTTACCGAGATGTTGCTTTTGTAGCGAAGCGATGGTAGCCTTTAGTTTTGAAACCAAGCAGAAATAAATTGGTAGAACATCTTCAGAAATTCATTTTTCATTTGTTAAAAAAACATTCCTACATGGGTTCACGAGGCTGAAGTCCTCGAATACATTTTTGAAGGCACAACGCAACCAAAGTCTCAAATTCTACAAATCCTTCTGAATCTCCCAATAATTTTGATCTTCTATTTCTTGTAACACTGCGAGGTAGTTTTCGTGCCGTGTTGGTGCGACTCTACCTTCCTCTATTGCTAATTTTACAGCACATTCGGGTTCGTTGATGTGCATACAGTCGCTGAATTTACAATCTCTTGATAGTAAGAAAAATTCTCTGAAATTGTGAGCGACATCCTTTTCTTCTAGGTAGTTGAATCCTAGCGTTTTGATACCAGGAGTATCGATGATTTCTCCTCCAGAGGGCAATGAAAATATCTCGGCGAAAGTAGTTGTGTGCTGACCCTTCCCCGAATAATCAGATATCTCTTGGGTACGAAGATCAAGATCTGGTGCAAGTGAATTGACCAAGGTTGATTTTCCAACACCTGATTGACCCGCGATGAGAGATAATTTTCCTTTTAGTATATCTTTTAGCTCTTCGATTCCTTCACCTGTTTCATTGGATGTGAGGAGTGTTTGGTAGCCTATGTTTTCATAGACAGTTCTGAGATATGTGATGTATTCTTGGTCTTCCTCCTTGTTGAGATCTGACTTATTGAATACGATCGTCACTGGAATCTCGTATGGTTCTGTCATCAATAAAAATCTGTCGATAAAACCAACTTTAATCTTAGGCTGATGAAGAGAAACAATGCAAACAGCTTGATCAATATTTGCTGCTATGATATGGACAAAGTGCTTTTTACGTGGTGATTGACGAAGTACGTAGTTTTTACGATCGTTGATTTCTCTTATCGTACCGACTGTTTCTTCTTCTGTTTCAATATTTACTTGTACACTGTCTCCTACTGAAACAGGGTTGGTAAGTTTCAATGTTCCTAATCTAAATTTCCCTTGGATCCTACAAGGAATTACATCTCCATTTTCCAATCGAACTTCGTACCAGCTTCCTGTAGATTTTATAACTGTTCCTGTCTCCATTATACTGGCGCATTTTCGGCTTCATGGACTGCAGCTGCCATTTCTAGGATAAGTTGAGGGTCTTTTTCTATAGCATCCCCTACTACGATAACATCTGCACCAGCTTTTACATTTTCATATGCTTTTTCTGGAGTTCGGATTCCTCCTCCTACTATTAATGGAATATCAATCGCGGAGCTTACTGCATCGATCATACTGGTAGATATGGGATTCTTAGCTCCACTACCAGCATCCATGTAGATCATTTTCATCCCTAATAATTCTCCAGCCATAGCTGTACAAAGTGCAATATCATCTTTGTTAGCAGGGATAGGAGTCGTGTTACTCATATATTGGACAGTCGTGGAGATTCCCCCATCTATCAACATATATCCAGTACTCATTATCTCCAAGGGGCTAATCTTTAAAAAAGGAGCTGATATGACATGTTTTCCAATCAAAAGATCGGCGTTTCTACCACTTATGAGCGAGAGAAACAAAAGCCCATCTGCCTTATAACTCAACTGTAAAGAGTTACCGGGAAATAAGATCATCGGAATGTCGGTTGTTTTCTTGATATTAGAAAGCACCATGTCGAGCATGTCGTTTACCACCAAGCTACCACCAATAAAAAAGTAATCTACATTCGCAGATTTTGAAAGCTCTAAGACCTTATCCAGTTTTCCGAGACGGACATTATCTGGATCTATCAAGACTACAAATTTCTTCTTGCCTTGTTGTTTAGCTTCGAGTATGCTAGTGTATAGATTATTATTATTATTCAAATTCTTATTTGGTCATGATTGAAATCCATTCAAGGAAAACTATTTAATTCGCTTTAACAATTGTAAAAATACAAGAATTTATAAATCAATCGAGTCACCAGGCTTTAATTTATCTTCTGCTGTTTCTGCGCCCTTCTCTTTTTCAGTAGATTCAGGGTCGTCTTCAGTCTGACTAAATAAATCTGTAGTTTCTTCTTCTTTCACTTCTTCTATTTCATCCTCTATTTTAGGAGGATTAAGGTGTTCTACCTTAAGTACTTTATATTCTCCAACCTTGTTTCCAGCTGCTTTCCATCCTTTTACATCGATGAATTCCGATAAGCTAACTTCTTCTTCCTGTTTGGTGCCTCCTGACTTATGCGAGTACTTGATGATCGGATCTGCAGCCGATGTAGCGAAGTACAATTTACTTGATGAAGACTCCGTGATGAATGGATATTTAGTATCCAATTTACTAGTCTCAATGCTGAATCTTTTGACCATTGCCCATTCTTTCTCTCCATCGAAGTAGAGCACGCTGATTACAGAATCGGGAGTAATCCTTGATACTTCCATTAACCTATTGACCTCATATTTTTTATTCAAGTCAAGTTCATTAACTTCATAGGTTCCGTCATTATAGATTGCTAATATGCTGTTTTCAGTGTCAAATCCACCAAGATAGATTCCTCTTTCCGCAGTATTCAGTCGACCACTGACTTCGTCCATCCATACTTTGATGGCGCCGAGAGAAGATTTACCTACAGATACTTGAGTGATTTTTCTGACTGGGTGTTTGGTTACGATATTCCCACCTGCAGCCCTTCCTTTGATTGCGATTTCACCAAAGTCAAAGTCAAATACTTTTTTCTTTGCACTACAACCTGGACTGAGCTGTACATTCACTATTTCAGACTCTCCATTAGAGTTCACAGTAAAATAGAGAAGCTTAGATCCTTTTGCCCCTTTGGTAAGGTCGTAATCCTTGTCTCTAGTAATCGATTTTACGTTGAACCGTTTAGCCATCGACCTTCCTGTCTGAGCATCTATATATACCAAGTTATACGTTGTTCTGTCATCTCCTTTTTTCCACACCGCGGTATGGATGATATTTTTCCCAACAAATACTTTATCTGAGACCTTGACGACTTTGAATGTTCCATCTTTCATAAATGCGATCACATCACTGATATCAGAACAGTCCATAATGAACTCATCTTTTTTCATACCCGTACCGATGAATCCATCTTTATAGTTGACATATAGCTTGGCATTATTAGCCACTACCTGTCTCATTTTAATTGTCTCGAAGCTTCCGAGTTCAGTTCTTCTCTCTCTTCCTTTTCCATATTTAGATAGCAATCTCTCGAAGAAAGCAATCGAAAACTCCGTCAAGTGCGCAAGATCGAATTTCACTTTCTCTAATTCCTCAAGTAAAGATTTTATAAACTCATCTGCTTTGAAAGAGTTGTACTTTGAAATACGCTTGATTTTGATCTCAGTCAACCTCACAATGTCTTCTTCGGTAACAGATCGATTCATTGCCAATCGTGTATCACCTGGCTTCCTATCTGAAGGAGTAGAAATATACGCTTTCAAACCAAGATCAATTGCCTCGATTACTTCTTCCCAAGTTTCACATTCTTCTATATCTCGATAGATTCTTTTTTCAATGAATATCTTTTCGAGACTTGACATGTGCCACTTCTCCTCCAACTCCCTTTTCTTGATTTCCAACTCCATTTTCAGAAGCTGCTTTGTCTGTTCAGTCGATATTTCAAGTATATCAGATACCGCTAGGAATTGAGGCTTGTTGTCTACAATCACACAAGCATTAGGAGAGATACTTACTTCACAATTGGTAAATGCATACAAAGCATCTATTGTCATATCCGGAGAAACACCAGGAGTAAGATCGATCCGCACCTCTACATCTGCAGCGGTATTATCTACCACTTTCTTTATTTTGATCTGACCTTTCTCATTGGCCTTCAGAATGCTATCAATCATAGCATTCGTGGTCACTCCATAAGGAAGTTCTGTGACAGCAATAGTGGTTTTGTCTATGACCTCTATTTTGCCTCTCACCTTGATCTTTCCACCCCGTTTTCCATCATTGTATTCTGCCACATCTACTGATCCTCCAGTCTGGAAATCAGGATAGATCTTTACCTTCTTCCCTTCTAGAATTTTAATGGATGCCTTGATGATTTCGATGAAGTTATGAGGCATGATCTTCGTCGAAAGACCTACTGCAATACCTTCTACACCTTGTGCAAGTACTAATGGAAACTTCGCAGGAAGTGTAATAGGTTCTTTATTTCTACCATCATACGAAAGCTGCCAATCTGTAGTTTGCGGATTGAATAGTACTTCCAGGGCAAACTTTGTCAACCTAGCTTCTATATACCTTGCCGCTGCCGCAGAATCACCTGTTCGTATATCTCCCCAGTTTCCCTGACAGTCTATAAGTAGATCTTTTTGCCCTAGATTAACCAATGCTCCTCCAATCGCTGCATCACCATGAGGGTGAAATGCCATTGTCTGACCTATTATATTGGCTACTTTGTGGAATCTACCATCATCCATCTTCTTGGTAGCATGAAGTATTCTTCTCTGTACTGGTTTCAGTCCATCATCGATATCAGGTACTGCTCTTTCTAATATTACATAAGATGCATAATCGAGAAAATACTCTTTGTACATACCTGTAAGCGTAGTACCATCTTCTTCTTCATTACCATCGTTTTCCAACGTTACATCTAAGTCCATTCCTAAGTATTAGTCTTAATTATCTGTCTTCTTCAATGTAAAATCGGTTGTAAACATTGAAAGAGCGCAAAATACATAAAAGAAATTTATAATACGTAAGTGCTCGTAGAGTGTTTGATATAAATAAGTTTTACAAAAAACATTTGTGCATAATCGCTTGAATCAGCCGTAAAATTTATTTTGCTATCCTGATCTTGTATACCTCGCAAACATCTTAACTTAGAATCACTTTGGAATCAAATAACAATCAGTTTTTCTACTATAAGTTGATTCCCATATTGATCCGTCATAACAACTATGTAAACACCATTATTGAGCATTGAAATATCAACATTCATATCTATACTGTATATCTCTTGATTGATTATATTTCTACCATTTCTATCCATGATCTTTAGATCTAACACTTTATTGGCTTTTATCGATTTGTTTATCTCTATTCGTAGTGGCTGATTTCGCTGCACAGGATTTGGGAACAGCATTATCTGATGACTATCATCTTCCACTTCTACCTCCTCCACATCTGTAATCACACCACCACCGCAGTCATCAGGACTGAAGCACCCATCTTCGTCTAGCTTCATGATGAGTAAGTCACTAGGTGATCGCTCTATATTTCCTACCGCTACGATACCATTATCTGATAGGGTAAGAAGCGAAGAGAATCCACTCCAAACTGGTTCTCCATCAGTCTCTTCTTGGCGAAAATGCCGAAACCACTCTATCTCACCTTCTCGAGACATTTTTGACACGAATGCATTTGCATTTAGAGGTAAATCATCATCTGACACCATCTTATCGAAATATCTACCACAGATCAGTATATCCCCATCATTTGTTTTACGAATATCGCCTACGTAACTTACCGAATTTTGTTTCAAAAATTCATATCTCTTTTCATATAGTAAGTCTCCTTTAAGATTTATGATGCGAAAATTTGGATACTTTTTTTCATGCCATTCCTCATTTGGAAAATGAATCACTAATACGTCATCGCCTAGATACTCCATCTGGGGTATACTCACCCCTCCATCACTATTAGATGTTACGTTATATGTTTCTATGCGATGACCATTAGGCCATATACGCTCCACTACATAATCTAGCGAGTCTCCCACATACTCTTGCCTACGATGTGCAGAGTAGAAGAGTATACTCCCATCCTCGACCATCCGCATATCCCATATATCTATGAAGTCATGACCATAGTCGAAGTATTCGTACGAAAAGGTATCTTTCACTAGGTCGTATGTAACGATGAGTGCATCTACATTGATGCCTTCTTCTGATAGGTCTTCTCTTGCTGTGCCGTACATATAGAGAGTATCGCCTTTGATTAGGGAGCCATAGTTAAAATTACTTTCGTAGGGCAGAATAATTTCAGTAAAATCTAAAATTGTTCCTGAAGTATCAATTTCATAGAATCCATATTTTAGTGGAATAGCACCATCATTTGATCTTCCTGTAATAATAATACTGCTGTTATGCAAATGCATTACATTGTCATTCCCCATTTTAATACTAGGCATTTCAGCTTCCCATATAAGCTTTCCATATCTATCATATTTCAATAATTTCACACAAGACTGAGCATCAGGTTGACACCTAGTTCTATTCGCCACATACAAATCCGTTTCTATTTGCAATACTTCTCTACCTACTTCAGTGAGCGTATCATTCTCAATAATGACCTGCCATGTATCTTGACTATACGAGACAAGACTGGATAGAAGAAAAAACATTGGAAGTATTAATCTCATAACAGTACTATTTTCTCCAATTCTAAAATTTCGAGTTCCTTTTTTATATCATATCACTATTAATTTCCGAGTAGTCAGAACAGCCCCTTTGTCATCAATAACTTTCAAAAAGTAAATACCATTTGTTAGTATTGATATATCGATATGTGTACTTTGATTAAGTATTTTCTGATTAATAACTTGTATACCATTGACATCTATTAACGATGCAAGCAACCCTCCATTGATCTCTATTATGTTGCTAAGCTCTATTCGAAGAGGATGGTCTTTACTTAGAGGATTGGGATATACTTTGATCTGACTTGGGTTTTCTACTTTTATAACCTCCTCCACATCTGTAATCACACCACCACCGCAGTCATCAGGACTGAAGCACCCATCTTCGTCTAGTTTCATGATGAGTAAGTCACTAGGTGATCGCTCTATATTGCCTACCGCTACGATACTATTGTCTGACAGTGATAACATGGAAGAAAACCCACTCCAGATAGGTTCTCCATCCTCATCTTCGGTACGGAAGTGTCGGAGCCACTCGATGGTACCGTCTTTTGTCATCTTAGAGATATAAGCATTGGCACTAGAGGATAAATCTTCTTCATTTATCTTTTCTGCATAATACCTACCACAAATTAGAATATCTCCATCATTCGTTCTGCGTATATCAGCTGTATAATCAAATACATTTTGCTTTACATAATCATAATTTTTTTCCAGTACTACTTCCCCTTCTAGATTAATTATTCTAATGTTTGGATAAAATCTATTCAATAAACCTTTATTTGGAAACAACAGGGCGATCAACCCATCTCCTAGATATTCCATCTGTGGCACGCTTACACCACCTTCACTATTGTAGGGTTGATTATATATACTTGTTCTATGGCCATCAGGCCATAGCCGCTCTACCACCCAATCCAGCGAATCTCCCGTATACTCCTGTCTACTGTGTCTAGAGTAAAACAATATACTGCCATCCTCGATCAGGCGCATGTCCCATATATCTACGAAGTTATGCCCATAATCAAAGTATTCGTATGAGGACGTATCTTTTTGTAAATCGTAGGTGACGATCAAGGCATCTACATTGATACCTTCTTCTGAGACATCTTCCCTACCTGTACCGTACATAAATAGCGTATCTCCTCGTATCAACGACCCATAATTAAGATTACTTTCAAACGGTAGATTGATATGCGTCAGATCAAGAATATTACCCGCTGTATCTACCTCATAGAATGAATGACGCTGGGGATCACTGATTTCGTTCTTTCTTCCTGTTAATATCAAATTGCCTTTATAATTCTGAATCAAGTTTTCATTACTATGACGTAAATCTGGAAATTCTGATTTCCAGATTATAGTACCGTTTTTAGAAAACTTACGTACCATTACACACGATTGGGCATTGGGCTGACATCTTGAGCTAGAAGCTAAATATAAATAATCATCCAACTCCAATACATCTTGTCCAGCCTCTGCGAGAGTATCATTTTCAATAATATACTGCCATGTAGATTGAGCATTAATATTTAATTTAATCAAAATGCTAATTGCTAGTATTAAAAGTAGTGTCCGAATCATATAACAATCAACTTTTCTGTTTTTAAAACATCACCTTCTGCATCAAATATTCGTATAAAGTAAACACCCTGTGACAGTCGTGATATACCTACATCCGTATTCTGTGTCAATATTTTATGACTTTCTATTTGTCTACCATTAAGGTCTAATATCTCAGCTTTTGAAAATCCGGCACTTTTTAGGGGACTTGAAAATTTTATACTAAGTACCTGTCCTTTACTGACAGGATTTGGATATATACTAATTATATTATTTTTCTCATCTGATTTACTACTTCTTGGGAGAGTAGGATTCTCACCCTCTATAGTCACATCTAACTCAATGGTGATATCCGTGAAATATTCATAGATTGCTCTTATGCTTCCTGATAATACATTATCATCTATGCCATACTGATAGATTGTAGCTAGTTGGCTAGGGCTCGGATAAAAAGTCCTATTACTAATATGATCTAAATATATATTCTGTGTAAATGTATACGCTTGTTCTTCTGTTGTCTCTGTTTGGAGATTATTCAAATAGAGATCTGCATTCACATAATCTTGCTGATGCATGAGCAGGTTGTAACCTTTTATCTGCATGTCAAATTCGGGATCTTGCCTGAGTCGATCGAGTGCCTCTGTTCGTTTGTTATTCTTTACTAATACTTCTACCAACCAAAGCTTCACTTTACGCAGGCATCTTTCGTCGTATTGGATAAGGCTCTCCTTCGTCTCATCAGATAGTAGATTATTGTTTTCTATTTCTGCTATCAATGCATGTATATCGGAGATAGCTTGGGTAATATCCTGTTCATTTCTATCAGGGTTACACGGACTACTGCCTGTGGTAGTTGGTGGCGGGGAAGGAAAAGGAAATGTTACACCACAGCCATTAAATTCATCAACTGTCTCTGATCCTAGAACTTGATAATTACCTGTACTATTTACCAAATGACAAGGTTCAGCGCCTGACACCCCACTTTCTGGCACATAATAAATAAAGCTTTCTCCGCTTCCTCCTGATCTGATTTCTTGTACGTGACCTCCAAAAAAATTGCCAGGAGCTTCAACTTGACTTCCTTGATTTGGAATCACACCATTCACATAAACATCTGCAATCGATTGGTTTGTATAGCAATTAGTATTGAATAACGTTCTTAAATTCTTTGCAGTTAAGACATCTCCAAAATTTGAATTTGAAAACTCGTTCAATTCGATAAAGTTGATTTCTCCTCCTGTATTACTTACATAATTGCAAAATCCAGAATTATTAAATGTATTTTGACGTATAGTCAGCTGATTTTCTCCTCTTGCATGGATCGATATTCTACTATTATCCGATTGATTAGATTGGAAGTTGGTACGTTGATCCGCCATGACCCCACTACCACCTGTGACATATACATCGTAGGTGTTATTAGTAAAGTAATTGTTATTTATATCGGTCGGGTGTATTTGTCCATTTGGCCATGAGAGCCTGATCCCATATTTACAATCGGTGAAGTTAGTGAGGTATCCGCCATGACCTTCGACTGTGATGGAGCTGCCTATTCCTCTTATGCCCGCATTATCCATATTGGTGAATGTACAAAAGTCAAATGTGATGTCATTATTCTGAGAAGTCACTCCAAATATACCATCTGTGAAATTACAGGATGTAATCGATATAGGATCTCCACCTGTATAGTCCATTACTTCTATTCCTACATCACATGATTGGAAGTCAGTCCCATTGATAGATAGAAAACCACCACCAGATCCAGCATTTTGAGATATACCGACTTCCGCACCACGTATTGTACAACCACCAAACGTTTCAAGTCCAAAAGCATCATCTTGAGTGCCATTTCCGCGAACTATGATGCCTTTCCATCTATCATCAATCGGATTATAGATATTCATTCCATCCATCTCTACCTTCACGTTCTCGTTGATTATTATTTTATGGTCGCCAAACACAGCTATTTCACTAGATCCTATTAAGTTAGAACTAGTGTTAGCATCGAAGTTACTATTCTTATCTATTGTGATATCATTGTTGATGTTTAAGCAGATCAAATCATGAGATTCTGGAATATCGTTAAAATTGTCATAGATTCTTACTCTATCTAGATAGCCACTTTTTAAGATGATAAGTTTTAAACGATTAATTTGTTCATCTACAAATCTATCTCTGCAATCAACCCCTAGATTTATGTTTCTAGAATAACTCATAAAGTTATGTAGAGTCTTTTCATTTGGTTCAAAAAGGTCATCTTGACTATCCATAGCATTACTACCATACACACAGTTACCATCTTCATCTTCTGTAACAAAAGGTTCTGAGGATGTTATTGCATTCGTTTCACAAATACAATCTCCACATTTAATACAGTTATCAGAATCAGAGGGAAAAACAAACTCTTCACAGGTGAACGTTTTAGTACTTACATCATCATCTGCACTATTATGCGTATGTAATAATCCCAAACAGTGCCCCATTTCATGTACTAAAGTTGGAGTGAATAATACTTTTTTGCTAATAGCAATAGCCGTACCTGGCACAGAAACAGCCTTCCCTGTAAATCCTCCTTTAGTCACGTTGATTTATTGCATGATATAGATCATCTGCTGATGAATTATAATTATCAATTTTACGATCCCATAAAAATGAAATATTATAATCATTATATGCTTCATATAGCATGGTCATTACTTGTTCACACTCAGAATAGCTTAATACACCTTCATCAACATCATCTACTAAAAATGTTACTCGAAGTTTATAAATGCCTTCATCTTCTCCTAACAAATAACCAAATTCACCTTCTGGATTTGCTGGATCAGGACATCCTACTTTTAGTTTGGAAGAATCTTGACTATTTAAGGTTTCAAAGCATGAAAATGAGGCAAGTAAAAGAATAAAATAATTTAAAAGCGATTTTTTCATTTGAATTAGTTTAAGGTTAAAAATGTAATAGCTTGTAATAATAGGCTATTTATTAGCCATAATAAACGAATGTAACAATTCAAATATCAATATGTCGCCAATATTAACGCCGTCTTATAAGAACTTGGGGCAAGAGATGTCATTCGCATCTCTAAAAGATCTACTCCTAAAAACTATAACATATTTAAATTTTTATGATAGGAATAAATATTATCTTTGCCGTTTCGTTTTGAAGTCTTACTTATGGTTTGATTTCTATTTATTTGCCCATTATTAACGGATCGTTAGAATATGAAACAATACGACAGATATCTTATCACTTCTGCCCTACCATATGCAAATGGTCCATTACATATTGGACATCTAGCTGGAGCCTACTTATCAGCGGATATTTATGCCCGATTTCGTCGTATGATGGGAGAAGATGTAGTATTCGTATGTGGATCTGATGAGCATGGAGCGGCAATCACTTTAAGAGCTGCCAAGGATGGAATCACTCCACAAGAAGTAGTAGATAGATACCACAATTTATTTAAAGAGACTTTTGATAGAATTGGAATTTCATTTGATATCTACCATAGAACATCTTCAGAGCTGCATCATGAAACTTCACAAGAATTCTTCACGAATCTTTATGAAAAAGGAGAATTCGAAGAGATAGAGTCTGAGCAGTATTATGACGAAGAACAAAATCAATTTTTAGCAGATCGGTATATTACCGGCACATGTCCAAAGTGTGGTCATGAAGAGGCATATGGAGATCAGTGCGAAAACTGTGGATCAACATTAAGTCCTACAGATCTGATAAATCCCAAATCTACAATATCAGGATCTACTCCTGAAATGAGAAAAACAACGCATTGGTATCTGCCACTCAATAAATATGAAGCATGGCTCAAAGAGTGGATATCCAAAGGTGAAAAAGATGATAAAAAACTGCACTATCCAGAAGAATGGAAAAAACATGTTCTAGGACAATGTAATTCTTGGTTAGATGGAGGTCTGCATCCTAGATCAATGACGAGAGATCTTTCTTGGGGAGTTGATGTACCTCATAATATCAAAGGGCACGAGGGCAAAAAGCTCTACGTTTGGATGGATGCCCCTATCGGGTATATATCTGCAACAAAGCAATGGGCAACTGATAATAATAAGGACTGGGAACCATACTGGAAAGATGAAAACACGGCACTTCTTCACTTTATTGGGAAGGATAATATCGTATTTCATTGTTTGATATTCCCATCCATATTGAATGCTCACGGAGATTACATTCTACCCGTAAATGTTCCTGCCAATCAGTTCGTAAACCTAGAAGGCAAAAAACTTTCTACCTCTAAAAACTGGGCAGTTTGGGTACACGAATACTTAGACGAACTTCCTGGCAAAGAAGATGAATTAAGGTACTGCATGATCAAAAACATGCCAGAAACGAAGGATAGTGAATTCACTTGGAAGTCATATCAAGAAGCAAATAATTCTGAGTTGGTAAATAATCTAGCCAACTTCGTGAATCGTGTCGTTGTTCTTGTCAATAAATATTATGATGGTATTGTGCCTGCGTTCGACGAAAACCAGGACCTAATAGGTGCCGCTGATCCTATGGATGCTGCATACCATGACTCAGAGCTATTGCGACTATTTGATGATATCCATGTCGTGAGTTCTCATATTAGAAACTTTGAATTCAGAAATGCACTTCAAAAACTAATGGAGATTTCTTCAAACGGCAATACTATCCTCCAGGCGAATGAGCCATGGAAAGCCCAGAAAACTGATCCAGAATCTGTAAAAGTGGTTATTAATTTGGCATTGCAATATGTTGCAACTTTAAGTGTGGCGATTAAGCCATTTTTACCTTTTACGTCGGATAAGATGCGCGCATTGCTAAATCTACCAATTGCTGATGATAATAGTGGCTACTTAGATCTAACTAACGACCTAGCGGAAGGAATTCATCCAATAGCAGACGGTCATAAAATAGGCACTCCAGATCACCTTTTCTCTAGAATTGACGATACAATAATAGAAACGCAAATAGCAAAATTACAAGCCAATGCTAAATCGAACGAAGCTGCAAAAGAAGACACTGCTGAAAGTACCATCGCTCCTGTAAAGGAAGAAATCGCATTTGATGATTTCATGAAAATGGATATCAGAACAGCAACCGTTACTGAGGCTGTTAAAGTTAAAAAAGCGGATAAACTACTTCAACTGACACTTGACTTAGGTTTCGAAACTAGAACTGTAGTCTCTGGTATTGCTAAGCATTATGCACCTGAAGAAATCATAGGCCAACAGGTATGTCTACTTGCAAACCTTGCCCCTAGAAAAATCAAAGGCGTAGAAAGCAAAGGTATGGTTCTTATGGCTGAGGATGCAAGTGGTAAGCTCGTATTTGTCAGTCCTAGTGAAGTTAGCTTTGCGAATGGAAGTGGAGTGAAGTAGTTTTGATTCTGCACCCTGTCTACCGCCTTGAGAGTGTTACATTTAATTTTCTTGAGGTATAAATTGACAGAATAGTGATCACATCGCTTAGTGCGATCAGATCACTTTGGGTGGTTAACTAAGCAATTCATGAACATTTTTTCACGATATTGCCATGACTAAAATAATAGATCACCTATGCAACATCCCATACTTCAAAGAGTACAGTTACTAATATCCCAAGGAAGAACCTTAGATGCAGATAAACAAATCAGGTCATTTCTCGAAGATGACCCTACAAGTGAGTATGGACGGTATCTATTGGCATTCGTATTATATTTTCAAGGGAAGAGCAAAGAAAGTGAGCAGATAGCTATTCAGTTGCAACAAGATGATCCTGAAAACTCTGCTTATCTGGCTTTATTAGCAGAGATAAATCTGAGAGAAGAAGAACTAGACGCTGCAGAAGAAAAAGGGAATATGTTACTTCAAATGTCACCATATGAAGTTCAATTTCATAATCTGATGTCGAGGATAAAGTTTGCACAACGATATTATGATACCGCACTGAAATATGCAAATAGTGCGCTGGAGATAGATCCCGAAAACCTGGAAGCACTTAATCAAAAGACACTTTTGGCTGGTATGTTAGGTGATAGACAAAGTGCAAAGAATACGATCTTAGAAGCATTAGAAAAGAATCCAGAAGACCCATACACAATTGCCAATCATGCACATCAACTGCTCAAAGAGGGAAATGTAAAAGAATCTCTCGAAAGGTTCAGAGAAGCTCTAAACCTCAATCCTAATAATAGCCTTGCTCGTTATGGAATGCAAGAAGCTATGAAATCAAAATTCTTTTTATACCAACTATTTTATAAGTACTTTAACCTTATGGGACGGCTTACTGCCAATGGCTCTTGGGGGTTTGTTATTGGTACATATGTGCTATATCAATTCCTTAATTACGTTTCAAGAACCAATGAAGCACTTTCACCGATCGTTACTCCATTGATGTATATATTACTTGCATTTTTCATCCTGTCATGGATCATCAACCCACTGATGAATTTGTATCTGATGACTAATAAATACGGAAAACTTCTCTTAGATGATGATGATAAAAAGATGGCGCAATATACTGGTGCATCATTACTCATCGCTTTGGTCGGATTCGGGTTATACCTTACACTCGGAGGTGATACCAATCTCATGGCTGGTATCTTTTTCGTGGGCATGATGATTCCGTTGGGTTCATTTTTGGCACCTTATGATGAATCAAAAAAGAAGAAATTGACCATGTTTACAGTTTGTATTTTGATATTAGGTTTACTCGGTCTAGTTTTACAAAACAATGCTTTATTGACTGGTGCATTTATAGCATTATTCGGATATCAGATATATATGAATTCGGTGTCAATAAGTAGCAGTGCAAGGAAAAAAGAATAATACGTAATCATTGATAGATGAATTCGCGAAGTTGATGCATTGAATACGTTCAAAATGTACTCGCGACTTTAGTTGCGTTTGTACCATTCTCGATACCTTTTAGCTAAGTTCATAAATATATTCTCCATCTTGATGTACGACTTACAATACGGGTTTACGACGCTTAAGCATCGAATACTAAGTCATTCGTAGAAACAAAAACTTACAGTTCGGTGTTAATCCATCGTACAATGTCTTTTTATTTAACCATTTACTATTAACGACATTTTCAAGAGTAATATGTATTACTTCACATTTCTTTGTTACATTAGATCATATGATTCGATATATTCAAATATTTATCATTTTCTGTCTTTTAGGGTTTTCATCTGATGGGCTGGCTCAGTCGGTTACTGTAAGTAAAGAGATGAGTATTCGAAATGATGTAGCGTATGATGTTATCGGAGTGTTGGAGGATAATATATTGCTCTATAGAGATAAGGGAACTGAGAAGGTCGTTGAAATCTTCGACAAGAGAATGAAACACTTGTTTGATCGAGAGATTAAACTCGAAAAAAAGAGTGTAGCTGTATACGCTATCGTACCACACGATACTTGTTTCACTATTATATATGGTTATCGAGATAGGAGAGCATACTACATGAGAGCTCGAAAGTATGATCATTTTGGATTGATGATAGATTCGGCGACCTTAGTTGATGGAGTCGAAGAGTTTAAGTTGGAGAACTTTCGATATGAGACTTCTGAGGATAGATCTAAGACATTGTTATTTACAACAAGAAAAAGTGACCTATTCTATACCTACATGATCGACAACAATGAAATGTCTTTGAAGTGGGTCAAGGAAAGTCAATTGATTGGTCTCAATGTAAAAAAAGATTTTCGAGGTGCACTCGTTTCTGATAAAGGAGAAGTTAATGTGCTTTTTGAAATAGATAATTCAAAGTATGATCGTAAAAAACATCATCTCATGCTCCTTGGGTTCGATCATAATGACGGATACTATGAGAACAAATTTACATTTGACAATAAGCTTACCGTTGATTTAGAATTTGGGTTCGATAATGTCAATCGTCGGATTATTCTTGCTGGATTAGTCTCAGAAGATAGCGAATATGATGCTACAGGTTACTTCCACCTCACTGAAGATATTGATAAACTAGAAGAAGTCACGCTCATAGAAGATCAGGATTTTGATGTTAAGTTTCTAGAAGAATTATATGGTAAGAAATTAAGTAAAAAGAAGAAATTAAATGATTTTGTCACTCGAGATATAGTACTCCGCGCTGATGGAGGTTTTCTTCTACTTGTGGAAATGAACAAAGAATATTATCGTCGCTCTGCATTCAATGGTGGAACCCGTGCTGGAGGTGGCTTCAATGGTGGAGGCCGCGGATGGGTAGACATTTATAATGAAGATGTCATTGTTTTTGCTGTAAGACCAGATGGTACCGAACATTGGAAAAAGATCCTCTACAAAAAGCAATTTTCTCAGGATGATGGAGGGGTTTTTAGCTCTTATTTCTTGTTTGAAACTCCCAGCCGATTACGCATCATCTATAATGACGAGATCAAGAGAAACAATACGGTAAGTGAGTATGTGATGGATCCTCTAGGAAATTTTGAGCGAAATAGTTTGCTCAGTACTGAATACCAAAACCTAAAATTACGATTTCGAGATGCCGTACAAGTATCTTCAGATGTGCTTCTTGTGCCAAGCGAAAGAAACTTTAAGCTTAGCTTAGTGAAAATAGAGTATTAGTAAATTGATTGAATCGCTGAATCGCCTTTTGATATTGATAACTACATAACTATTTCAATTTCTACATCAATTTGATTGACGCTGTTAGTATACTATGCAGAAGTAAAAAAGATCCTAAATTTTGACTACCCCTCCGCAAGCGGATGGAGCATTCGCCAAAATTTTTCAAACCTAAAGGTCGGTATTCGGATCTTTTTTGTGATAAGGCGTTTTTATGCAAAAACATCTTTTTATGACTCCGACGCAAGCATCGGAGAATTTAAGTATTAAACCACCTTGACGACTACCCTCAACAACTGAATAATCCTCTTCTATTAAGTATAAACCAACACATTCTTTTACTGATCTATCAAAGACAAATGTTTGAGGATATTTTTTAATAGGATTCTTCGAGCAAGAGGGTACAGAAACAAGAAATACAAATAGCATTGATGCAAAAATAAAATTCTTAATCATTTAGTATTACCCCTAAAACTTATAGGTATTATTATAAAAATAGAAATCCATCACCGATACTCTTCAACCTTAAAAAATAACCATGTTGTTTCAATTCCTAGTCGCGTTCTTTGATCAGAATGAAATTCCGAATAGATAGCAAATACTCCATAATCTCTATTTATAAGTAATAATCTACTTTAGATAATGTCATTTGACCATCTCTTGTAAATAGTCTCCTAATAGGTCTTCTAAATTCTCATGGTCCTGTAGTTGATCATATCGTAGATCGCAAGAAAAAAGTTCTGTCTTTTCTTGTTCTGATAGCTTAATTTTGAAAACAAACTCTTTGTAAGCTTCATCCAAAAGTCCTTTGGGATTTATAACTGGCAGTGAGCTAGAAATAATTTCGGCAGTTGCGACTGCTTTAATTTCGTTCAGCACATAAATTATCTCAGGAGCAAAAATCCCCATTGACTTTTCATAAAACTCCACAAAACCTCCGTTTGTTACAGTTTGATTTAGCTTCACTATCACATAAACCATCTTTTCAGGACCATCCAATCCTTGAACAGCCTGATACCATTGTGACCTACTTTCAATATCAAACTTCATATCCTCCAACTGTTGATTGGCTGATGTATATAGTCGGCTGATTAAAGCTCTATTTGAAATTTTCTCCATTATTGTTTATCCTATTTTATATAAAAATTCGGCAAACCTTATCAGATTCGGTAATAGCAAATCTGACATCATTTTCACTTGCCGAACAAAATATTTTGTAACCTAAGCATATTTTTCATAAATAAGTATCTGATGCTATTTAATAATTATAACACCCTTGCTGTTGGCTAGAGTTTTTTATCTCTTAGTTCTACTGCTTCACAACCTTAAGACAAACCAATTCCCCATCATCCATCATAAACTTCATCAAATAAACACCAACAGTCAAGCCTGTTGCATCCATCTGACCTTCCTCCTTTTGACCAGTATCCATGATTAATAATTGACCATTCATGTCAAACAAAGAAATTCTTTTTACACTTCTATTTTCCGAGATAGAATAATGAATCACGTCAGATGTAGGATTAGGATATACAATCAAGTCATATGGATCTATCGCCACATCCTCCACATCTGTTATCACCTGCACAAACCCACAATCCTCAGTATCCAAACAGCCATTCGCATCTACTTTGAAGATGAATACTTCATTTTGTCCATCGTACTTCATTTCTCCAATGCCGTATATATCTCCATTATCAAGTTCTACGGCATCTCTTACGAAGCCTACACGGCTTTTTCCTGTTGCTGAATCGAGTTCGTAGAATACGCGCTTCCATATGATATCACCCTCTATTCTCATTATATATATAGGGCGAGTCACGGATGGGTTCACCAAGCATAAGATTAGTATAACTACCCATGCAAAGTATACCACCGCTAGGCAGTTGTGTTACTCGACTAATCACTTCCTGAATACCATCGTCCACAAACGGACTAAACGGTACATTATATTGCTAAGCTATGGATCCATCTTGATTGATTGCCCTGATAGAACTATGTGGCGAATTTGTTATCGGTGAATAAGTAATTAGTAGTACCCGTTCATCTTCTAGAACCTCACCAAAACTGCCACTATCCCATTTAAAAGTATCTTCACTTTGGCACCTCCATAATTGATTAAAATTCATATCAAATTTGTTGATTATTCTTCTCTCTTTATTGAGTATTCCTTCATCTATTTCATGATATGTATAAAGATATCCATTCTCACTAACTACCACGTCCCACACTATTGATAGTTTGTCTTGTAGTTCTAGCATTATCAATGTATCTAATTCATTACCTTCATTCATTACATAAATGAGTCCGTACTCAATGCTATTTTGCATTCCTATACCCGTTACCAAAGTCTTATTCTTAAACCTCACTGATGTTAGCTGGAACATCCAGGTAAACTTTTCCACTGATTATTCTATTTCAATAGTTTGACCAGCGATTCAGAGCGAGTTTAAAAAAATAAGGTTATCTAATTCTAGAAATATATGGGCATAGCGCTGCCACAGAATGGGATGTTGAGATAGTAAGAAATGTCTAATTCAATAATAATAGTATAAAAG
>JBLHWH010000091.1:0-25288 GCA_047628935.1 Halioglobus sp.
AGTACCAACTGACATTTTTGAAGGGTTATATGGAGTTTTTGCAGATTCGCTACCTGATGGATGGGGCAGACTATTGATGGATAGATATCTGATGAATAAAGGAGCTCAATTAGATAATATAACTGTTCTTAATAGACTAGCAATGGTTGGCATCCATGGAATAGGTGCGTTGACCTATAGGCCTGCATACGGAGAGACATATGATCAATCTGGGTCTGATGATATTGATGTTATATATAGGAAATCAATATCGATCTATGATGAAGCATCATTTGCTAATCTTGACGAAATGTATCATTTGGGGGGATCAACTGGAGGAGCTAGACCCAAGGTATGGTTGCAATATGACTCTGTAAATGACTCACTTACTCAACTGAAAACGGACTCAAGTGAAGCTTGGATTGTCAAGTTTCCTTCTTCTCAAGATGTTGTTGATATTGCTAAAATTGAGTACATCTATTACCTCATGGCAATTGGTTGTGGTATAGAAATGAGTGAATCGAAACTATTTGAAGGTGTTTCGGGGAGTAAATACTTCGGTACCAAGCGATTTGATCGGCAGAAGGGTAGGAGGCTACATATGATATCTGCGGCAGGATTACTCCACGATAATTATAGATACACAGCGTTGGATTATGGGCATTTAATGGATGCAGGATTTCGACTTAATCATTCGGTGAAGAGTTATGAAGATATTTTTCGGGTAGCCGTATTTAATGTCCTTGCACTCAACCGAGATGACCATTCTAAGAATTTTGCTTTTTTGATGGATAATGGTCAATGGAGGTTTGCACCTGCATATGATCTTACATACTCGACAACCAGCCATGGATATCAATCAACTAGCGTAGCTGGAGAAAGTAATGATATTAGATTAAAACATTTTGAAGAATTGGCAAGTCACTTTGGATTGAAATCATATAGAGTCATCATTGACCAAGTGGTAGAGGTGGTATCAAGATTTGGAAATTATGCTCAGGCTCTAAATGTAAATGCTCAAATCACTGGATCAATTATAAAAAATATCGAGAAGAAAAAGGAGCTGTTTTTCAAACAATAGAAAAATTAGAATCCATTTCAGTTGGACATATCCCCAAAGGCATTCCCAATTCAATTGGGATTCACAGGGCAATAGAAAGAACGTAAACGACACACGCGCCCAATTGAATTGGTCGCACCTCTAAAAGTCAATCTCACTTCAATTGGGATTCACAGCACAATAAAAAGAACACATACAGCACACACGCTCAATTGAATTGGTCGCACCTTTAAAGGCTTGACTTATCAGTTGATAATCGATTCTATGAACACCAAAACTTCAAATTTCAATATAGCTTATGATTCATATTACCAATCAATAGGTAAAGCAGCTAAAAATGGAGATGCAATTTTAGAAATTGGAGGAGGAGCACATCCGTCTATTAAAAACAGATCTATGTTCGTTTATTCAGCCATAGATCCAGATGAAGAGGAGCTAGCAAAAGCTCCTGAAGATATAGCGAAAAGGAATGGGACGGTTCAAAGTCTTCTAGAAGAGAAAGAATACGATCTCATAATATCAAAAATGGTTCTTGAGCATGTTGATAACCCAGACTCATTCCATAAAGCTGTACTAGGTCTCCTCAAACCTGGGGGTGTTGCGATTCATTTTTTTGCATGCAGACATTCTTTACCAGCAATTGTAAATCGACTATTTCCGGAATCTTTAGGAGATGCTATTCTTGGCATGTTAAAAAATAGGGATTTAGATGATAGTCCCAAATACGAGGCTTATTATCGAAGGACATTAGGGCACACAAAATCTCAAATTGATTACTTTCAAGATCTTGGATATGAAATAGAATCGTATTCTTCCTTTGTAGGGCATAAATATTTGTCTTCAATTCCATTACTGGGAGCGATAGAGAGAGGATATACCAATCTCCTTACAAGAATAGAGGCCAAGAATCTTGCTACAGTAGCCTTAGTAGTGCTAAAAAAGAAATAAGTCGAAATGCAAGAAATACCACCCCCTACTTCCTCCCCGACGGACCATGGACTGGATTCTATGAAGAATATGGCAAAGAAGGCACTTCCCAATGTCATGCACACATACTTTTACAGATGGTATTGTATCTGGTAGTAGATCTGATGAAGTAGGTATATTTACTTTTTCAGGTACTTACTCGAAAGAATACCAAGTTTCTATGAAGAAAACCCATCAAACACATACCTTGTTATATGAAGGGAATGCTGATGAGAATGGAGTCTGGGGAAAATGGTCATTCCTGGCTATGAAATTTGTTTCAGCTGGATTCCACATTTGGTCCAAAAAGGGAGAAGCAGAATCTATAGAAGAAGAATTAGAAATAAAGCAAGTCATCGAAGAACTATTAGAAGTAGAATCTACTGTTGACCAATAAATGGAACAGGTTCTCTATATTTATCTATTATAATCAACATAAGTATTGCTAGAATTAAATGAATAAAAAAGACAAAATCCTAATTCCTGAAAATCATGTAAATCAACTTAGAAAAGCGCGAAGTACTTTATTCTACAAGCAAATTGTTGCTAGAGGGAAAAGAATATATATCGATAGAGGAGTCGGAGATATAATGTATAATTATGGAATTTCGGCATATGAAACAAGTGTCCGTGGTTCTATGATGTATCGGGTGACTATCAAAATGTCAGCTGTAGATAGTGTTCCTTTTTTAATTTGTAATTGTCCGTTTGATGAGAACTGTAAACATCAAGTTGCTGTAATCGAAAAACTACTAAGAGAAGGCAATTTGGAGACAAAAGAAAAAGAATCCGCATCTAAGCCTCACAAAAAAGCTATAATTGAACCACCAGTCAGGCTCAAAGAAATAAAAAATAGCTCAGCGAATAATTGGAGAGTCGTACCAGGATTAGATAATATATCCACGGTGCCGTTGGCAATTCGTACTCATAGTGCCAAAAATGATGACTATTATGGGACGATAGATTGTGACATTATCGTAAATCCAAATGATAGCTTCATATTATCCTATACTAAAAATGGGTATTCGTATTACTCAATAACTGAAGGGGAGATTGAAGTCAAAAAAGAAGGCAATCAGATTTTAGTTAGATGCAAATCTTGCAGTAGATCCTCAAATAAGTTTTGTTCTCACCAGGCGATGGCTTTACAACATGTTGTAGATGATTTTCTGTTACCATTGATCAAAGGTGAATTTCAGTCCTATAAAGAACTTAAACAGCTTACTGCAAACAAATTAAAACTAAGAGATGATCAAGTTGAAAAATACTATAAGATAGTATTAAAAAATAATATGGTCGCATGTGTCCCAAAACATGATGGATTTATAAACAATTTTGTAGCGGACTCTTTTGCAAAAAATGAAGAAGCGTACAAAAAAGAGAATTTTACCAAACATTTAGACCAGTTATCAAAGTTCGGATATGCATTATTGTGGAATGAAGAGGGGGTAGAGATAATCACTGGAAAGCTAAATAAAGCAAAGACCAAATTAAGTTCCAATATCGATTATGTATATGAAAATAAGGTTTTAGATAATGATCTGCGTGGATTCAAATACGAATTCGACTATAACGAACATTATTTTCAAATAGGAGCAATCATTGAGTTTATTAAAAAGAATATTGATTTAATATATAATCGAATTAACTTCTTAAATACTTCGAGCCATGGACTTAGGAAAAGTGATTTGGTGCTTCTTACAATTGAAAAAGAAATAATAAAATCAAGGGTCATCTTTAGTCAAGATGGGACAATTACGGTAGTAAAGGCAGAGTTTTTTATTAATGATAGAATTATTCCATTCGAAAGTGTTAGGACCTTTTTACCATGGTTCCTTCTTTTAAAAAACGGTAGAGTTCATTTTTTTAATAATGAATATGGGTATAAATTATTCAGTCTTTTCTTTTCTTCGAATGGAGAAATAGTAATAACACGTGATGTCTCATTAAAATCTCCAATTTATACATTGTTGGCAAATGCAGATGAGGTCATCAAGGATGGCTTTGACGAAGAAGAACTCATAGGGGGTAAAAAAGGAATGTACCTCAATAAGACAGGAGAGTATATAACATTCACACCTAAACTTACGTATGATAAAGAAAAATTTGATATTTTAAATTCAGGAGTTGCAAGAGATATTGCTACAAATTCTAACCTTATTGCCAATATCGATGAGATCAATGTGTTCAAAAGTGAGTTGCGAGATTTGTTTTCGAATTATGATTTTGAGATTACTGAACAGATGCCGATTATTATAAATGAATCAGTGATAATGAACAATAAAAAGTTCATGAAAATCATAGAATATAGTGCCGAACACGATATAGAAATTCTGGGAGATGAGGGTATTTTATTTACAAAATATACATCTAAGAAACCTACGTTTAATATTATATTCTCTTCGGGGATAGATTGGTTTGATTCTAATATAGAAATCGCTTATGGGGATATCAATGTCACGCCTAATCAATGGGTAGAAGCGGTGAAAGAAAACAGAAATTATGTAGTGTTGTCAGATGGGAAACACGGTATATTACCAGAAAAATGGTTAAAAAAGCTAAAAAGACTATCCGCAGTAGGCGAGGTAGACAAAAAGGGCACTATAAAAATAAATAAACTCAAATTCAATGTGCTCGATGAGATGTTCGAGGATATTGATGACGATGTACTCAAAGATGAAATACATCAGAAGAAAGAAGCGCTCGCTAACTATGAGAAGAACAAGTCTTATAGTCTGCCAAGAGGACTAAAAGCAAAACTAAGACCCTACCAAAAACAAGGATATCAATGGTTGAAATTTCTAGAAGAATATAAATTTGGCGGTTGCCTCGCGGATGATATGGGATTAGGAAAGACGATACAAGTATTGACACTTCTTCTTAATCAGAAAAATGCAAAAAAAGGGTCGAGTTTCATTGTAGTACCTCGAAGTTTATTGTTTAATTGGCAAGCAGAAATAGAAAAATTTACTCCAACTCTAAAAGCACATATCCATCATGGAGTCAATAGAAATCTCGAGATAAGGGATCTCAAGAAGATAGACCTTGTTATTACTACATATGACACATGTGTAAGAGATATTGAGTTGTTTTCTGAGCATGTATTTAATTATATTATTCTAGACGAATCACAAGCGATTAAAAACCCAAATTCACAACGATACAAGGCGATGAGACTCCTTAAAGCTGATCACAGATTAGTGATGACAGGTACTCCAATTGAGAATAATACATTGGATATATATGCTCAGTTTTCATTTATCAATCCTGGACTTTTAGGATCGTTAAATTCATTCAAAAATAAATTTGCACGAAAGATAGATATTGAAAATGATGTCGAAGCAACGGAAACCCTTAAGAAACTCATGCATCCTTTTATTCTAAGGCGAAAGAAAGAACATGTCGCTAAAGATCTGCCTAAAAAAACGGAATCTATTCTCTATTGTGAAATGGATAAAACACAAAGAGCAATGTATGAGGAGCTTAAGAATGCGATCAGAACAGACATCAACTCCAGTATAGAGAAAGATGGCGTCAATAAATCTAAATTTAAAATTCTCGATGGTTTATTGAGATTACGACAGATGTGCAATGCCACACAATTGACCTCAAAACTATTGCCAGAAGCGAAAAAGAGATCTGTTAAAATTGACATGTTATTGGAGCGGATTCAAGAATTAGGATCTCATAAAGCATTGGTTTTTTCCCAATTTGTGGGAATGCTCAGTCTAGTAAGAGAGCGGTTGGATGCGGAAGGGATAAAGTATGCATATCTTGATGGCAGCACCAGAGACAGACAAAAAGCGGTAAGTGATTTTATGGATAATGATGACATTAATCTATTCCTCATCAGTATAAAAGCGGGCAACTCAGGACTTAACCTTACCAAAGCTGATTATGTCTACATATTGGACCCTTGGTGGAATCCGGCCATAGAAGCACAAGCAATAGATAGAACACATCGTATAGGACAACAGAAACCTATATTCGCCTACAAGATGATCTGCAAAGATACGATCGAGGAAAAGATTGTGAAATTGCAGGCCAAGAAGAAAAAACTGGCAAGTGATTTAATCCAAGTAGATGAGAATGTATTTAAGTCATTAGAAAAAGATGATCTCATGGCACTATTTGATTAATAATCAAATTTGAGATATTTTTTATAAAAAAAAGAAATGAATAACAATCACTACATAACAATCATGGCAGGCGGAGTAGGATCTAGGTTCTGGCCAGCATCTACAGAAGAAACACCTAAGCAATTTCTTGACATTTTAGGAGTTGGGAAATCACTCATTAGACTAACTTTTGAGCGGTTCTTAAATCTTGTTCCAGCGGAGAGAATTCTCATTGTGACAAACAAAAAATATAAAGAGATCACTAAAGAACATTTGCCTGAGCTTCCTGAAGAAAATATCCTATGTGAGCCTTCAAGAAACAATACTGGACCTTGCGTAGCTTATACCGCATTAAGGTTACAGGCTATCAACCCTAATGCCATATTTGTGACTGCACCTTCGGACCATGTAATATTGAAAGAAGAGGCCTTCTTAAATAGAATTAAGGAAGCCTTCGCATTCGTAGAGCAAAATGATGCTATCGTCACACTAGGAATACAACCTACTCGCCCCGATACAGGATATGGATACATCCAAATGAGTAAAAATGGAAATACAGAAGGGCCAAAAAGTGTATCTGCTTTCAAAGAAAAGCCTAATTTAGAAATAGCAAAAGAATACTTGGCTGATGGTGGATATCTATGGAATGCTGGAATATTTATTTGGAAAGCAAAAGACCTACTGTTATCATTCGATAAAAATGAGCCAGAAATTACAAAAGTACTGACGGAAGATATCTCTATATACAATACACCGAATGAACAAGTGTATATAGATCGAGTCTATCCAAACACACCAAGTATATCTGTAGACTATGCAATTTTAGAAAGAGCTAAAAATGTATATACGATACCAGCTGATATAGGCTGGTCTGATTTAGGAACATGGAATAGTCTCCATGCATATCTTGATAAAGACGATAATGAAACAGTGACACTAGGTGCCCAAACGCACTTGATAGATACGTCAAATAGTATAGTTCGAACGGATAGTGACAAAATAGTTGTAATCAAAGGGCTGGATAATTATATTGTGGTAGACGAACCTGGCGCACTACTGATCTATCCCAAAAGTGATGAACAAGAGATTAAGGAAGTGGTCCAATCGCTAAAACCCTGTTGATCAATCATTGAGCTGACGAAGGAAGATCGGTGAGTGCCCAACATCAAAAGAAGGACTTCAGTTTCTAACCGATTGCGTATAAATAGGCAAAGAAGTAACCGAAGGAAGATCGGTGAGTGCCCAACATTGGAGAAAGAATGTAACTTTATCACTCACGGACCCTACGGCTCAACGATTTATAAAGGCAGAATTGCTCAATAAAAAAATAGCAATAGTAGTGTCAATAAAAAACAGAGATATTTTCTACCCAAATCTATTATACCATGTACATAACAAAGTGGTAACTGGAACGGATTTGTTTATCGAAGCAAAAGATTATTGGAATTTTATGGAGAGATATGGCAGATATTTTTCTCCATATTTCAAAACTTATTCTTAATGCTTAATTCCCAATCATTTTCATTTTTTAATAAAAGTAAGAAGCGAAGAAGAAATAAAGACAGCTATTGTTAATGAAGATACGACAGCTGCCAATAATTATCTTTCTGGAACATCTGATTTTAACGCTTTTATTGAAAATCAGTTTAGTCGTTGTTTTAGTGGGATATCCATGATGAACAATAATAAGCACAACAGAGTAGGACCTTTGTTCAAACAAGGCGTTAAAAGAGGAGCTCTTAATTCTTACCGAACCTTTGAACAACAGATGCACTATATTCATCTTAATCCGGTGCATCACTTTCTTATAACTAAAATTGAAAATTGGCCATACGGTTCTTATATTTCAATCATTTCGGATATCAAAACACAGCTTCCTCGGCTAGAAGTGTTAGATAAGTTTGAAGGTGTAGAGAATTTTATATCCCTTCATAAAACACCATATATAGGAAAAATTAATTTTGAATAATCATAGAAATTACAATTTAGACACTCACAGATCCTGCGGCTCAATGATTATCTAAAAAATCTGACAAAAGAATCTACCCATGAAAAGAAGAAACTTCCTAACCACTTCAGCACAAGCCACAGCATACACTTTTCTATTCAGTCAATTATATGCCTGTAAAACCAAGTCAAAATTCATGGCTCCAATAGGTCAAGACTATAATATGCAGATGCTTCGAGGCGGAGTTGGTTACTTCACGGAAAGTGGCGGAACGATAGGTTGGATGGCAACCAAAGATGGAATTGTGGTAGTAGACACTCAATTTCCAGATCAAGCAAATCATCTGCTTACAGAGATTGATAAACTAGATCTAGGGAATATCGACTTGTTGATTAATACTCATCACCATGGGGACCATACAGCGGGGAATCTAGTGTTCAAGGATCGAACGGATATGATTCTTGCGCACAGCAATAGCCGAAAGAACCAGGAAACATCCGCTAAGAAAAGGGGAACAGAAGACAAGCAGGTATATCCAACAGACACATTTAGAACATCAATATCAAAGAAAATAGGTAACGAAACTGTTACGCTAGACTATCATGGAGCTGGGCATACAGATGGCGATGCGTTGATACATTTTGAAAATGCGAATGTTGTACATCTAGGTGATTTATTATTTAACAGGCGATTCCCATACATAGATATGAGCGCAGGAGCAAATATCGAAAATTGGATAAAAGTGCTTGATAAAGCAAAGACCAACTATGATGATAAAACGATCTATATGTGGGGTCATGCAGGAGACGGGTATGATATTACTGGTGGCAAAGAGGAAATAAAGGCTTTTCAAAATTACTTAGAGAAGTTATTAGAATTTGGAGAGAAATCTCTTCGTGCGAGTGTGCCATTAGAAAAATTGAAAGAAACGACAACAGTAATCCCAGGAGCGGAAGAATGGAAAGGCAAAGGAATCGGAAGAAGTCTTGATGCTGTATATGCTGAATTGGCTAGAGAATAAATTTCTTTTGACAATAATATTTAATCTTTCTTGATAATTGTAATCGTGGTTTCAATCAAATTAACAACCTTCGGGTTTTTAACAATAACTTTTAAAGATCCTGTGAAAGGATCACTTTTTCTATGAAAATTGCATTAGTAGCCAATTCTACTTGGAACATTTATAACTTTCGACTCAATGTAATCGATAAGTTACTTGCCGAAGGCCATGATGTAGTTGTCATAGCCCCTATCGATGAATATGTAGAATACAAAGAGGATTATCCTCAAATACAACATGTTAATCTTCGTGCGCTAGACAGGGACAGTACAAATCCTATAAAAGATCTAATCCTTATAGCAGAATTGCTCAGGAAGTACAAGAGGCTGAAGCCGGATCTTATTATGCACTATACAAATAAGCCTAATATTTTTGGTGGGATTGCAGCTAAAATAGCAGGTATACCATCTATGGCAATGGTCACGGGCTTAGGTTACGCATTCATACATCATGGATGGATCAGAGATGTGACAACCAAGCTCTATAAACTTATAGCTGGTTTTCACAAGAAATTTATATTTGAAAACATTGAAGACAGGGAGCTTTTTGAAAAATTAGGAATTACAAAAGGCAATCAAGGCGTATCTATCAAAGGATGTGGAGTTAACACAACATATTATCAACCATATCCCAATGGAAAGATGACTATGGGTGATGAAGTGACCTTTACATTTATCGGAAGATTACTCTACGACAAAGGAATCGGAGAGTATGTAAAAGCTGCCGAAATCATAAAAGAAAAGTATCCAAAAGTTAATTTTTGGATAGTGGGAGAGCTAGATCCTGATAATCCCGCTACTGTTGATAAAGAAGATTTAGTAGGTTGGACAGCCAATGATATCGTTAAGTATCATGGTTTTCAAAAGGATGTACGACCTTTCATAGCAAAGTCAGATTGTATTGTGCTGCCATCTTATAGAGAGGCAATACCGCGGACAATCACAGAAGGGATGGCCATGGGTAAACCCGTTATAACGACAGACACTGCTGGTTGTAGAGAAGCGGTAGATATAGGGCAAAATGGATACCTTGCAGAAGTGAGAAGTACTTCTTCATTGATAAAGGTATTAGAGCAATTTATCAATCTCACTGCTGAGGCAAGGCATTTGATGGGTGTTAAAGGACGTGAAAAAGCGTTGAATGAATTTGACGATCGGAAAATTGCAGCGGATATTTATATGGAAGTCGAAAAGGTTTTATCCTAAGATGAATTCTCAAAAAGAGATTCTTTGTCTACATTATTATTTTCCTCCATTGCTTTCCACGGCAGTCATTAGGAACTATCATATAGCTTGTACTTTCACAGAATTCTTCGATAACGTCCATGTCATCACATCTGATAACCACCTTCGATTTCCATCAGAAGAACGGGCATTTCCTCCTAACCTACATTTGCAATCCACATTTACACTAGATTATAGAAGGCTACTAGCTGGGAAAAATATAAAAGATAGTCACAAAGCTACAACCAAAAAAGCTAGCCCCTTTTTTCAATGGTTATTAAAGATTCAGAAGTCATTTCCTTTTAATCTTTTTCTAGCGGAAGGGAACCTCATATATATTTACGGTGCTTATCAAAAGGCAAAGAAACTTATTGATCAAGGACGGGTCACTACGATTTATAGTTCTTTTGGTCCATATGCAGATCATTTTATCGCATTTTTATTAAAGCGGAAATATTCTCATCTAAGATGGATAGCTGATTACAGAGACTTACAAATAGAACCTATTTATAAGAATGTGGTGCTTACAAATTACCAACTCAGAATGGAAAAGAAAATCCTTAGCAAAGCTGACCTTGTGACAACCATATCTGATGGATTAAACAAGCAGTTGGAACGGAATGGTAGGCCTACAATAACAGTACTTAGAGGAGTAGAACTTCGTAAGCAAGAAGCACAATATGAAAAGTTTACCATCTCATATACGGGTTCACTCTATTTTGATTACCGAGATCCGAGAGCTATGTTTTCTGAACTGAAATCTATGATAGGTTCAGGAATTATTGAATCCAAAGATTTACAAATATTATATGCAGGTAGAGATGGTCTACGATTCTCCGAATGGATATCAGATGCGGGTTTGTCAAGTGTTTTCTTCAATAAAGGGATGGTCACTCAAGATGAAGCCAAAACTATACAAAATCGATCACACATCAATTTATTACTTACCTCCTCAAGCCCTGAGCTTACGGGTGTACTTACGGGAAAGGTCTTTGAATATTTCGAAGCACTCAATCCTACACTTTGCCTTATCAATGGGGTATATGATCCAGAATTCGAAGCGCTCTTCTCAGAGTTGAATGCTGGTACAGTTGTATACAGTCCACCTATCTCAAAAGGTAAAATGCGGTCTTTCATCTTGGATAATTACCAAGAATGGAAATTGAGCCATAAAGTTAATTCCACACTTAATCAAGAAATTATCAAATCAACTTATAGCTGGAAAATCCAAGTTGGGAAAATGGTAAATTAATTACGAATGATGAAATGCTCATTAATGTTAGTAATAATATTGCCGTGTTCCACTTATTAATTCAAGATTTCAAGTATCGTGACAACTTCCTCCTCTTTAATACTTAAATTCTCCGATGCTTGCGTCGGAGTCATAAAAAGATGTTTTTGCATAAAAACGCCTTATCACAAAAAAGATCCGAATACCGACCTTTAGGTTGGAAAAATTTTGGCGAATGCTCCATCCGCTTGCGGTGGGGTAGTCAAAATTTAGGATCTTTTTTACTCCTCCTCCAAAGTTGGACAAGCGTTTCATGGCTAGGTCAGATTAGTGCGATTTTAGGAAATCAACGCATCCACCGTTAGCCCACGAATTTAAAATTCGGTACACTGGCCAACGTATTTTTGCTTCGTGAAATTCACTTGATCAACATATCAACACACCAATAAGTGAGCCGCTGCGAAGTCACAGACCTTCAGCTCAGATCTATGCTATATTTTACTTAATGGACATAACTCAGCAACTCAATAACTCAACAACTGACCTACTCCGATAAATAATAAATCACCTTAGTCAACCACTTACTAGGATCTTTTTCTTCTGTTGGATCTGTAATATACTCTTCCACTACAGGATAGCTATTGAATAACCCTCTGTCTCTCATGTAGTCATCTATAGCAATATGAGCTGGATCACTATATTGTTTATCTCCGTAGTAATCTACTACCAATACCTTCCCCGCTTCTAGTGTCTCATTTGCAGCACCTTCTATGGCTACTTCTTCTCTTATAGGAATAGCTGTAGCCATGTCTAGCGTCATATTTGCGAAGTCATGGTTATACACCAATGCACTAGAGAAACCTTCCATTTTTACACCTGCTTTCTGTATTTTTAGAAATAGTGGTTGTAGGTTTTGTGTATAATATTTATCAGCTTGAGCAAATGGAACAACATCTCTATTGATCACGTAATGCATGCTTTCTCTGAGTTCATTATTTACTTGGTATCCATGATACACACCCTTTGCCCATCTCTCATTGGCTATGTCTGCTATATTTGAAATACCGACTTTCATATCTTTTTTCATGCTGGATTTGAATATGAAACTCATTAAGTTCATCGGCCATCCTATTTCAGACTTAAATCCCCAAGTAAGACTTGATCCTTTCCCATCTGCTTCCATATCAAAGCTCATAGATGCACCGCCCATGTCTTCCGAGGTTGTTGTCAGTAAGATTTGCTCATCTTGTTTAGATGTTGTTCTAGTTGTTCTACCTGCACCATAGCTATCACTCTTATAATCAACATAAGCTCCTTCTCCGAGCGTTTTGTCACCATAAACGAAAGTCATAGAAGTATCTTTTGATACCCGCGGATCCCATTTTTCTTGGTTTTTGAAATCATTGAGAATATTGTATGTATACTTTGCAGGAGCATCTACCTTACCAGTAGCGGAAATTTCCATATTTCTAGGTAAGAAATAAGCTAATACGAGCAATAGGACAATAAAAATAGCTAGTCCAATCAGTATTTTCTTTAATAATTTCATAGTAATAGTTTTATTAGTTGTTCTGAAATTAATTTTTGTCCTCAAGTATTTGAATACACTCCTTGACGGACTCCTTCCAATATTTTGGAGCGATGCCAAAAGTCGATTTCATCAATGTCATATCCATAACACTCCACTTAGGCCTTGAGGCTTTAGTTGGGTATTCTTCACTAGGTATGCCCGATAAATGTACTTCAAGATTCGCACATTTAAAAATATATGCAGCGAAACCATGCCAATTCGTTTGACCTTCTCCCGCATAATTGATAATCAATGGAGTTGTCAAGGGTACGGATTTACGCTCGATTTGATCGATTATATTTAATGTAGCAAGTGCTATATCTGTTGCAAAAGTAGGAGCACCAATCTGATCATTAACCACTTTGACATCTTTACCTTCTTTACCAAGAGAAAGCATTGTTTTAAGGAAGTTGTGCCCAAACTCTGAGTACACCCATGAGGTACGCATAATAATAGCCCTTGGAGAAGTTGCATCTATAACCTCCTCACTCCTCAGTTTTGAAGCGGCATATTTACTTTGAGGTGTGGTAGGCGTTTGTTCGTCCATTTTTTCTCCTTCAACACTATGATATACATAGTCAGAAGAATAATGAAATAGAAGTACATTATGCTTTTTACAAATTCGAGCTATGTTGTGTGTAGCTATTACATTTACATTCCAGTTGACCTCTTCATTGTCTTCGGCATCATCAACATTGGTATAGGCAGCACAATTGATAAATACTTCCGCATTAATCAATTCTACCTCTTTATTTACTGCAGCACCATCTGTAATATCTAATTCTTTAACACCATAAAAATGAAAATCATAATTATTAAATTGATTCGCTATTTTACGAAAAGACTGCCCTAATTGGCCATTTGCACCCGTAACTAAAACTGTTATTTTCTTTTCTTTCATTTTACTAAAAGGCTTATGATCATCAAATGTGGGCTGTACTTTATCTTTATTAGACAGCTTTAATTCTGCGGCCGGAAGTATCCAATCAATGTTTAGCTTCGGATCATCAAATTTTATTCCTGCTTCTAATTCCTGTGAGTATAGATTGTCAACTTTGTATAGGAATAAAGCGGTCTCGCTGAGTACAATATAACCATGCGCAAATCCTTTAGGAACAAGCAATTGTTTTTTATTTGTGCCACTTAAAATGATAGAAAATGACTCGCCAAAAGTATCAGAATCAGGCCTAATATCGAGAACTACATCTAACACTTCTCCATGTGCGACGCGGACTAATTTCGATTGTGCTTTTGGTTCAAGCTGATAGTGTAGTCCACGCAAAACACCTCTTTCTGAGAATGCCTCGTTATCCTGAATCCATTCTATCTTTACACCATGGTTTAATAAAGCGTCTTTGTTAAACGATTCAAAAAAGTAACCTCTATCATCTCCCCATACTTTGGGTTCTAGTACAAGTAGATCAGCAAACCTAGTCTCAATGATTTTCATGTATAAAACTTATTTTTCTCTGAAGAAGATACTTATAGGTACTCCTTTGAAATCATACTTTTCTCTCATCTTATTCTCTAAGAAATTTTTGTAAGATTCTTTTACATGTTTTGGATGATTACAAAAGAATGCGAATGCAGGATAGTATAGTGGTAATTGAGTGACATATTTGATCTTGATAAATCTACCTCTATGTGCAGGAGGTGGAGTACGTTCCATTACATCTTGGATATAGTCATTCAGTTCAGAAGTCTTTATTTTCTGAGTTCGGTTTTTGTTAACTTCTATGGCAGCTTCTATCGCCTTGAATATTCTTTGTTTTTCAAGAACAGAGGTAAATACAACAGGTACATCATTAAAAGGAGCAATTTTTTCCTTCAATTTAAGCTCGAAATCTCTAGCTGTGTTTGTCTCTTTTTCTACAAGATCCCATTTGTTTACAACTATTACAAGACCTTTTTTTCTTCTCTGGATAAGTCCGAGGATACTGAGATCTTGTGACTCTAGACCATCTTGAGCATCGAGCATTAAAAGGCAGATGTCAGCTTCTTCTATTGCTTTTACTGCACGTATTACAGAGTAGAATTCTAAATCTTCATGAACTTTGCTCTTTTTACGAATACCAGCGGTATCTATTAGATAGAACTCATGACCAAACTTGTTATATTTTGTATAGATAGAATCTCTAGTCGTTCCAGGTATGTTGGTTACGATGTTTCTATCTTCTCCTAATAACGCATTGGTCATAGATGATTTGCCTACGTTCGGTTGACCTACTAGTGCTAGTTTTGGTATTCCTTCTTCTGCATTGTCGCTTTCTTCTGGAGGCAGAATTTCTACTATGGCATCTAGTATCTCACCTGTTCCACTTCCTGATATAGATGATAGAAAGAAAGTATTCTCAAAGCCAAGGCTCCAGAATTCATTTGCTAACATCAGACGTTTGTTGTTGTCTACTTTATTGACCGCAACGAATATCTTTTTATTTGATTTACGAAGCATGTTTGCTACCTCTTCATCCAAATCGGTAATACCAGTAGTTACGTCTACCATAAATATGATAACCTCCGCCTCTTCTATCGCAATAGTCACTTGAGATCGGATAGCTGCTTCGAATACATCATCAGATCCATGAACAAATCCTCCTGTATCTACTACCGTGAAGTCCTTTCCATTCCAATCACTCCACCCATAGATCCGGTCTCTTGTCACTCCACTTATATTATCGATGATGGCTTTTCTCTCTCCAATCAATCTGTTGAACAGAGTTGATTTACCAACGTTCGGTCTTCCTACTATTGCTACTATATGCGACATTATATTCTTATTTAAGCTGCAAAAGTACGCATTTGATGTGAGGGAATGGTTTTTTTGGTAAGAACTATAGAATGTTATTTGGTTTATAGTAGAATTGTATTTTACGGGCTTAGGATATATAATAATCTAAAATCGAATCTTCTTTTTATCTACTACTGAATGACCTACATAAAAGTTGCCTTTAAATGGAACAAATTTGTTTTTGAATAACGGTGCGACAATAATTTTTTTATCAGCTAATTGTTCGAAAAATTTCATCATTTTTAATAGATCCTCTGGATTAAAACCTGTATCAAAACCTAATCTAACTGTTGGGGTTGATACGGTTTCCATATAAGCCAAATCATACTGTGACATATTTATCTCTTTTTCTAAACCCTTTATAATTAAGTCTATATGCTTTTTTACCCAATTGTTGTTAATATTAAAAACGATAGCTGATTTAATTGAATCTTTTGGTATAATTTTATTTTCTTCATTTAAAACTATGATATGCTTAAATTGATATCCATATAAATCTAAGTTTCCTACCGCTCTAAGGCTATCAAGCATCGCAGGTTGTTTTTTAATATTATTAATGTTTTCGGCAGTATAGATACTTCTAATTGGTAAAAAGGAAGGGACTTTTAGACTCGGTAAATCCTGATCCGTAGCTCTGAAATCAATGTAATTGAACAGTTTAGAACTATCATCAGGCATCGTTATTAGTTTATAGGTAATAGAATAATGAAGATTTCCTTCCTCATCATAATATTCATATCCACTTCGTTTTCTACCTGTCATTAATTTTTTGAATGAATTGTCTTCTATCTGTTTTGCCTTTAGGTTTTTTGAAGTTATTGCCTTAGAATAGAGTCCTACGATTTTTTCAAGTTTTTTAGAATCAAGTTTACGTTTATTATAAATCCAATCTCGTATAGATTCATAATCGTTTGATTGCACCCAATTGTCTAGTGAGTCACCTTCTATTTCTCTCTGGCAGGAAGAAATGAAGAGTGAAATAATGATGATAATGTAAATATTGAATTTCATGATATTGGGTTGTTTGATAAGCTTAAATATAATGATAATAAGGGATGTGAAATTATAGTTAACATTTGATCCATATTAGATAACATTCTTCCAATTTTTTTTCTAAATCAACAGGATGAAGTTATTAAGGGATCTCCTACAAATAGAATTTTAAAAAACAATCATTTGAACTGAAGCATATACTATAAATACATCGATAATTAGATTACATCTCACCATCATGTCTCAATCCTGAATAAGATTGTAATACTGCTTTCACAGAACCAATACTAATAGGCGATTCGATCATCAGGGGTACTTTATTTTCATCATCAGAAACCCATATATTCATTTTGTCTCCTTTTTTAAACACATTACCTACAACGAGCTGAGGATGAATGAGAAGCGTATTGTATTTGCCCATGTCTTTTATCTTTTTATGTTCTTTTTTGTCATACACTACATGGATTGGGTATACTTCTTCATCAAGAAACATTGAAATGTCGAGCGATTCACCGGGTTTATATGCATTAGTATTTGTATTCCGAAGACTGTACATCACTGACAATAGATCAAAAGTACATGAGTCAATAGAGAATGTTTTTGCCGTTGCGGCTTCTTTGGTTTTACCATTAAGACTATAGATTACAAGGTTTTTATGATCAAAAGTCAGGCTATCAAATTTTCGATATTCACCTTCTTCAATATACCGAACAAAAGTCTTAGGTAGCATGGTTTTTTTGTCCACCGTAGTTGCATAATAATCGTTGACCCTGAAGAAGTTATCGTATGAGCTGAAACTTTTACCTCTTGCCATATACTTGAATTCAGTGCTATTTTCGGCTACAGTAAATTTTACCTCTCCAGCCGGAATCCATATTACTTTCCAATTGTAGTAGGCTTTATAGTGTAATACCTCTCTGTCAGTGAAGCTTGTATTTGAAGAAGCACAATAGGAGGCTGTTGTATTTAGCTTGTACGAAACATCATATTGAAGTGATACAAAAAAGAAAAAACAGGCGAAGGTAAGAAGGGTTATTGTTTTTGAGGAGTTCAAATTATCCGATACTCAATATTTTAATCTCAACCCGTTGATTTTTCTTTCTTCCTTCAACGGATAGGTTTGATGCCACTGATTTCCGTTTTCCATATCCTCTATAGAATACTCTATCACCGTCAATCCCTTTTTCTACTAGATATACGGCTACTTCCTTTGCTCTCAGTTCAGATAAGCTATCACAATATCCATGCGGTGGTAAGTTGTTTGTATGTCCACCAATCTCTACAGTGATATCATTATTTTCATCCAAGAAATCGTATATCTCATTTAATACATCATATGAATTGGAGTTGATAGATGTTACATCGGATTTGAAATATAGGTTCTTGATCTCGATGGTTTGATCTTTCTTCAGTTTAGAACGATCAAGGTTCATGACTTTTGGTTTCGAAGACTCCGATGAAGTAATTGCTGTATTATTCGTTGATCCTTCTTTTTGTGATTTTTTATTGTTTTTCTTAAATCTTTTATGTGGAGGAATATTTGATTTTGGCTCTTCTACTTGAGCTATTATTTCTTCACTACAGTTGATTTCTGTTATGTCAGAGCAATTGTCGATTAGGATGTGTCCGTTATAGGGAACTAATACAGGCACTTTGTAGTAGGCCTCGATTGTGATGACTTTATGATTGAATGAAGGTGATAGTTTAAATGGGTATGTTTTCCATCCAGAGTGTTTTACTGGGACAGTTTCTGCCAATAATTCTTTAGTATCACAATATCCCGAGCCTCCCCAGATACGCACTACAGTTGGGGTATTGTAGTTGTAATCTCGTGTATTATCATTGTACTCTTCGCTAGCAAATCTTGAACCACTTAAGTATTTGGTCGTTCTAGATAATTCCATACTGAAGATATAACACTGACCGGCTTTCATCGGAGAGGACATTCTTTGAGATACAGACTCCCAAGTTTCATTATCTCTTACCACCATGCCAAGGTAGGTTTCTCCATGAGATGCATGTTTTGTATTTCCCCAAAAATCTTCAGGATGAATATCTGGTGGAGATTCGTCTGGGAAGTTTATCAGCCCGCAGTCGTACCACCCTTTTATACCATTAGCATTTTTTCGAGGCGTATCTTCAAATGATGGATTGGATAACGTGATCACACCCACTTGAGCTTTTATCCCTAATGTGCTCAGCGTTAAAATCAGTATAAGTAATATTCTCATTTTTATCTCCTTCTTTACGATAATGTACGATTATAAGAACTGAAAAGTTTCCTGTTCTGGTGTCTTTCTGTTAAACTTTGCGAGATTTTGATAGCTTGAAAAAGGTCGACTACTACCTCACTATGCTTTATCTCTCCTCTATTATACGTATTTTTATACGTTTTTGTAGTGAAAATTATATGCATTAATAGAATTGTAACGTTTTGATTGGTATATTTTTGAATTAAAATAGGCTCCAACAACAAAGCATTAACAAACAAGGCTAGTAAACTATGTGTTTTTGAATCTTGGTTTGAATAGTGAATTAAGAAAAAACGGTGGTCGAAAATAAGAGAGAAGCATTAATTATGTGAATAAATAATGTCCGACCACCTTTTCTTAATCCATTAGATTATTAACTCAATTACGATAGTAGAATCCCAAATCGGAGGTTTTAAATCCTCTCGCTTGAAAGACCCTATTCGTGCTAAAGAAAAAATTGATCTTGATCCAGATCCTGAGGCTAATTACTCTTGGTTAACAGATATTGCTGCGGGAAGAGTTATATATGACAATCTTGATGATTTTTACTCTGCCGTGGATAATATTGTAGGGAATTATCAAGTGATAAGATTAAACGAAAGAGTTATTATGCCACTTGAAACTAATTATAGAGATGTTTTAATTAATTTAAGAATGTCAAATGGTCACATTGTGGAGCTGCAAGTTTCTTTAAAAGAAATTATTGAAGCATCTGATCAAATCGGTCACTTATGGTATGAAGAATGGAGAACTTTGAATGGTATAATTCAATCTCAACAGGGAGGAATAGCTACTGTGGCTCAGGTTAATGATTTGGAGAGTTTGATGACTCAGATGCAAAATCTATACAATGATGCTTATCAACAAATATTGAATGGACAATAATACATGAGTGAAAATAAGAGAGGAGATAGATTTTTTAAAGTAAAAAACGTGCTTGTTTGTAAGAAATTCGAGCATGATGGAAGATTAGCAATGTTAATGTTAGATAAGAAAAATTGCCGATTTGTAGTTGAACCGTACTATTTTGATATGTTTTTTCGAAACTCTGATTGGGATATTGAAGAGATTGATGCAGTTGCTTTTAGAGAAGCTGTGATTAAACAATGTGGTTTTTTTCCAAGCCTTACCTTCTAAATTTAAACTATTAATTAGTAAACTATGTGGTCTATTGATAAAGCACAAAGAGCATGGTACTTAGCTAGCCAACTTCATTATGGACAAAAGTATGGGGGTAAAACGAAAGGCAAAGATTTAGAATATCTAAGTCACATTGGCAGCGTTACTTTTGAAATTATTGGTGTTAGTTTTATTGAACCTGACATTGATATAGACCTTGCGGTTACCTGTGCGGTTCTACACGATTCTTTTGAAGATACAACTTTATCATACAATGAAGTCGCGGCTACTTTTGGTTTAGCTGTCGCTGAAGGAGTTAAAGCTTTGAGTAAAAAGGAATTTTATCATGACAAAAGAGATATGATGATTGATAGTTTAAAAAGAATAAAACAGCAACCTAAGGAAATTGCGATGGTTAAAATGGCAGATCGAATATGTAATCTCTATTCTTCACCCTATTACTGGGGAAGAGAAAGAAGGCTTGCATATCAAAAAGAGTCTATATTAATCCTTCAAGAATTAGAGCAAGCGAGTGATTACCTTTCTTTAAGGCTTAAGCAAAAGATTAGAAACTACGATGTGTATATTTTGGAATGATAGATGATGAGGGTGAAGCTTTTGATGTTTACCTGTATGTAAATATCTGCATTGAAGTTATTTTTAAAAGACATACATCCATGATCCTAAGAGGATCACTGATAAAAAATCAATTACCATGAAAAAAACATTCAAAATATTAACAATCCTATCATTGTGTTTTGTTGTAAGCCTTTCTTGTTATTCACAATCTATAACTGTCGTGACAACACCTGATCTAGATGGAAACTGTTCTGGTTCGTTTAGTTTAGAGTTAGAAAATGATTATGATTGGTCTGGATATGATGCCAAAATAGGTCAATATGATGCAGAAAGTGATTCGTATATTAATATTTCAAATCCACCAGTTACAACCTTAGCTGCACAGTCGTTTCCCGGTTGTTACTCAATCAATGGTTTAACAGGAGCTCTATATAATATACAAATTGTTGGCCCAGAAGTTGATGATGGGATAAATATAGACGGTAATGGAGTTTACATTGCAAGAAGGAGTTCAATGTTTCCACAAAGTTGGAGTGAATCTAAAATATTAGAGGAAATTGCTAATGCTAGAAGGAATATGAAATCTTCAGATTTAGATCCAACTACTGGAATATATAGTAGACTTAATAGTGAAGGTACTTTTAAAATTGGCATGTATATTAATGGGGACCTGGCAGATATGAATTCACCGATTGGGTCAGCTTTCCCACAACTATAAAAAATAGAATTGATGATCAAATATAGAAACGCCATATATGTATCGAAACTTGAAGTACATAGAGAGATTAAGCTTTATACCATTTTTGAAGATCCTCACACAATTCTTCTGGACATTAATCACTTTGGTTTTAATGAAACTCAAGGAATCGTGTCTAATCTAAAGGATATCCTTGAGGGAACTTGTATTTATGAATATGAGTGGTCAGGAATGAGGGCCTCTTTTGAATCGACTATAGAAAAAACTATTATTGAAGATATGACAGTTGGAGGTAGAGTGTTAGAAACAGAAACAACTTACATATATAATATTTTAAGTAATAGGTTAGAATTTATGAATTCTCAAAATGAGGAGGACATTTTACAAAATGTAATAAAGGGATTTGAAACTATAAAAATTGAAGCGGATAAGTATCGAATAAACGATTGCTTTTATAAATACAAAAATGAAGAGATAGAAATAACCTTTCTTTTATTAGATACAGACTTAGATATGGATGCAGAAATATATGCCTCAAGCCTTAAATTGAATAGTTTTTTTTTAAATCCAGGAAAAAATTATCTAGATCATTGAGCATAAGTCTTCTGAACTTTAAAATGAATATAGATATTGGCACCAACGATATGATATCGGAGAAGAGGGCAAATGTTAACTAGCCCACATTTTCACAATATTCTAAAAGAATTAATTCTTGTATATAATGAATAAAGTTTCCGAAATGTTTGCATTATCTCATGGAAAGTATAATGGCTACTGTTTGTTTAAACATGAAAATGAATTAGAGTTTAGGGTCTATGATATTGATTTTGAAGTTGAAAGTTTGGTAGTTACCATGGAAGGATTAAGTAAACAAAAACAACCTTTTATCACGGATTTAGAAACTATTAATATAGATTCATTATTGGAGCAACTTAAAGAAGAATATGCATTTGTTAAAAAAATAGAAAAGCAAATGAGATGGTCTGATTTAGCTGATATTATTGACTATCACATACCAGAAAGGCTTTCTCGTAATAAAGTCCATTTAGCAGTTTGGTTGAATGAAAGAATGAAAAAAATAGATGCTGGGCTTTATGAAAACGAAGAAGATGTAATGGAGTATTATATTTTTCAGAACAAGTTAAAAAAGAAGGTGATTACCAACAATGAGTTGACTAAGAATCCAAAATATATAGCGGGGGCTGATGTTGCATATAACGAATCAAAACAAAAAATGGTTGGAGCTATAGTTGTTTTAGATGCTAATACCTTAGAAGTTGTGGAGGAATCTTGGCATGCAATGGAAATCACGTTTCCTTATATTCCAGGATTATTCTCTTTTAGAGAGATCCCACCGCTATTAGAAGCTTATAGGAAATTGAAAATAAAGCCTGATTTAATTATTTGTGACGGTCATGGTATAGCGCATCCGAAAGGTGTCGGGATGGCGACTCACTTAGGAATAGAACTTGACGTTCCAACAATTGGATGTGCTAAGAAAAGATTAGTTGGGGCATATAAAAAAGAAACATTAGAGAAAGAAAGGGGAAGCATGCAATCATTAATCTGGGATGATAGAGAAGTAGGAGTAGCATTAAGAACTCAAATTGGGATTAATCCTGTTTTTGTTAGTATCGGTCATAGGATTGATTTAAAAACAGCAATTAATTGGGTATTAAAATTGTGTTCAAAATACCGGTTACCTGAAACCACCCGTCAGGCAGATAAATTGGTTAATACACTAATGAAAGAAAGAAACGAATTTGATATTTTTGGTGATGAGTTTGATGAAATTGGATAAGTCTTTCCAAAGGTAAATCTCTAATATGGATGAAATAAAATATTACAATAGTATAAACGTATTGAAAGGCAATGTTTTAGGTAGAGATGTTAACATCGGTACATATGTAGCCAATAGTTTAAGTGCATTGTTTGATATTAATACTATTGCATATTTAGATTTACAAAGGATACAAAATAAACTACATGATATATTATCTGGAAATTTTAAATATGAATACGAATGGTCTGGAATGAGGTGTTGTTTTGAATCAAATGCTGAATTTACAACCATAGAAGATTCTGTTTTTGATTCCAAAAAGGAAGATGTTAAAACGGATATGATTAATGAATTGATTATTAATCGAATTGAATATTTGAATACTCTAAATGAAGAAATTGTGTTAAAGAAAATCAAATGTGGATTTGATAAAATTAAATTAAAACCTTCTGATCATATAATTGAGGGATTTAGATATAAAATTGAACTAACAAATGAAACCCTATTCTTTCTATTGTTAGAAGAAGATTTTGATTTGTCAACGGAAGAATTTATCTCAACTATAAAAATAAATGATTCTCTTTTTAGAAAAGACTCTTTGGAGTAATCAGATATAGTAGTCAGTATCCTGGTGAACTATTAAAACGAATAACAATGAAAGAATTGTAGTTTATGAGAAAGAAATTAGAAAATTACATTAAGAAATATAGCACTTTGGAGAATTTCAGGGCGTTCGGAAGCCAAGAAGAGAAAGATGATTATTTATTGACAGAGAGATCAATAATTGTATCATACGATGATCATTTTCTCCAAGTTCAACATAATTTAGATAACCTAATAAATACTTTTACAGATAATGTTCAAAACAAAGAGTATTACTATTTTGAGAGGAATGACACATTGTTTTCGATGTATGCAGAATTAGAATTTATAGGTGAGACCAATTTGTATAACCCAAAAGACTATCACTGTTCCCTGCCAAATAGAACTAGCTTTAATTCTTTATATCAATATATAATTTTTCATAAAGCAATTCTTTTTTTAGATAGAGAAACAGCATACAATATCCTAAAAGCAAAATCAATGAATCAATTGATTTTACTTGGTGAAGGTATTAATAATATCGATAAAGGAGTTTGGTGTAAGTATAGAATTGAAATTGCAGAAAAAGGAATACGGAACATATTAAAGTCTAACGATAAATTTGAATCTGCACTGTTTAGTATAAATAATAAGGTATTAGTTTTTCTTGATGAAAGTATATTTTGGGGAGTTGATCCTATTCAAAGAAGTAAATTAAATATGACGCGTTGTAACTATCTTGGAAAGATTTTAACAAAGATTAGTCAGGAACTCCGTTAAGGAGTTTTCTGTGAGTTATAGGATGGAAAAGCCTTATTTCTTTATACCTAGTAATCCACCTCAATTTGCTTGACACAATTTAAAGAAAGATTTGAAATAAGTGTGACGAGCAACTTTTGTTAGAGTAGCGAATTGTTATCCAATAAAGTACAATTTGAAATTTCTTTTTTTAAGTCAAAAAAAACCTGAACAAAGTTTAACCCAATAGACAAAAGTAATGTACAACAGTATTCATTGATAAAAAATCAATTACCATGAAAAAAACATTCAAAATATTAACAATCTTATCACTGTGCTTTGTTGCAAGCCTTTCTTGTTATTCACAATCTATAACTGTCGTGACAACACCTGATCTAGATGGAAACTGTTCTGGATCATTTATGTTAGAGGTAGAAGGTGATTATGATTGGTCTGGATATGATGCCAAAATAGGTCAATATGATGCAGAAAGTGATTTATATATTAATATTTCAAATCCACCAGTTACAACCTTAGCTGCACAGTCGTTTCCCGGTTGTTACTCAATCAATGGTTTAACAGGAGCTCTATATAATATACAAATT
>JBLHWH010000092.1:0-25229 GCA_047628935.1 Halioglobus sp.
TGCAAGTGCCTTATTTTGTTTATTAAATGGCCACATACCCATATAACTATCACAATGCATTAATCCATTTTTTGCTACTTTTCTAAGGTGCGTCAATAATGCAAATTTTTCTACCTCGGAAAATAACTTCACTTTACTTCCACGACAAATATCACAACGTCCGCAAGCTTCTTTTTCTTCTCCAAAATAGCTAAGAATAGTTTGCTGTCTACAATCATAAGATGTCATATATTCTTGTATGGCTCTCATTTTGAATGCTGCATTTTCTTCTCTTTTTTTGTAAGTAACTTCATCAATCGCAAAAGATTTCGGTGCAGGGCGATCCATTAAAAATGTAATTCTAGGATCTTCGGTAGATGGACGGTAAGCGATTATAGATTCTCGATCCATCACTTTCAACTCTCTAATAAATTTCTCTAACGGAATATTCAATTCATTTGCTAATTTGCCTTCATCTATATTAACAAAGTCTGTAAATACCCCTTCGTATTTTCTTATAAAATGCAGTATCATTTGAGATTTCACATTCTTGTTTCTACTCGAAAGGCTTATCCTTCCTTTGGCAGAAGTAAATACAATTTGAGAGGGTTTTCTCATTGCTTGATTAAGGAATAGCCACCCTTCCTTTTCCATAATATTCAAGCAATTAAAGACTTTACCAATATGATATCTATACTTAGTGCAGAAATCCTCAAGACTTAAGTCAAAAGATTCTCCTGCTCCACTTCCATAACCCACTTTTAGATAAGAGCATAATCTATTATACACTTGTTCTAAAAACTCCAAGGAAGGAAAACTTGATAGATGGTATTGCTGCAACTTAACAATATCTCCAAAATTGATTATAGATACAGCATGAGCAGGTTTTCCATCTCTACCCGCTCTACCTGCCTCTTGGTAGTATTCCTCTATGCTAGGAGGAATATCACAATGCACCACAAAACGAACATCGGGCTTATCCACCCCCATTCCAAATGCATTGGTACAAACGATTATTTTCATCCTATTCTCGATCCAATCCTTTTGAACTCGCATCCGGGTTTGCATATTCAATCCGCCATGATAGTAGCTAGCAATCTCTTCTCCTGGATCTAAATCCTTATTGAGATACATTGCAAGCTGTTCTACTTTCTTTCGGCTTCGCATATATATAATACCACTCCCTTTCATCTTGTCCAAGAAATCGCTCAGCTTATCCATTTTATCTTCCGAAAGCATGACTGTAAAAGATAGGTTATCCCTTGCAAAAGTGGAAGTAATCACATTCGGCTTGATCATCTCCAACTTATCAGTAATATCCTCTACTACCTTAGGGGTAGCCGTAGCAGTCACTGCGATAAATGGAACATTCGGATGCCATTCTCTGAGATCTTTTATGTTGTAATAAGCAGGTCTGAAGTCATGACCCCATTGAGAAATACAGTGCGATTCATCTATTGCGATCAAACTAACATTAGTCTTCTTGAATCGCTCAATAAACATAATAGTTTCTAATCGTTCTGGAGAGACGTAAAGAATCTTCAATGGGCCATTCATGAAGTTGTCCAAGATGAGATCTACCTCACGAAATTTCAATCCTGAAAATATAGCCTTAGCCATGATTCCTCTTTTATTCAAGGAGTCTACTTGATCTTGCATAAGTGCGATAAGCGGAGAGATAACAAGAGTCTTACCTGGTAAACAAAGAGCTGGAACTTGATAACAGACTGATTTACCTGCACCTGTATGCAATAAGGCTACTGTATCTCTTCCTTCCAATACAGAATCAATAACTTCAGCCTGCAATGATCGAAACTGATCAAAGCCCCAATATTTTTTGAGTACCTGAAGTGGTGACGGCATGATATATTTTCCTTACTATGTAATATTGAAAAAACAACTTATCCATTTGATGCTGATCTTTTGTCCCTATCATTCATTACAAAAACACTCATTATGCACTGCATAACTCCGCTTTTTTTTGCGCCTCGACTATGAACAAAACATCTAGCCTGAAATGACCAATCTATCTATTCGACATTATGTGTATAAAACACGAAAGTACCATATAAATGCTACGCGATAAAATAAAGTTTGCAAAAACGTTGATGTATTTTATGACTTTCATTGAAACATTTAACCACAATCTACTAAGAACAATAAGTTCTCCTGATTTACATGAATCTTTAATATTTTTAGTCAAACAAAAACATCATTAAATTGTAAGGAGGTTGTCTAGAATTTTGGACAGTCGGTTCTGTGTCTATGATTACCAAATAAACCAATATTCCTATTTAGTTTAAAGGTCAACGTAAACATGGCTGTAAAGTAATAGTCCGTAACACCCGCTCCTCCTCGTTGAGAACCTGTAGGCAAACTAACTGGCTCAGACTGCCCAAAGAACTCGCCGATTCTATTTCCAAGCTGTGCCGCTAAAACACCATTTCCATTTGCTAATTCATCAAATGCTACATAATTCGTTGACACATCATCAATGTAATCCGTGAATGTTTTTCTTGCTAAAATATCAAATGAGATATTTATAGTGTTTGTCAATTGCAATTTTGCTCCAGCACCAAAAGGAATGGCTAATGCAACTCTACTATATTTAGATGAAAACCCTGGAAGTCCCTGACCTTCAGTCCCAAGTGGCTGAAGTGAAACCTCATTCCCTTGAAAAGTAGTTTTAGGATTAAAATGGAATATTCCCAACCCTGCAGTTATATATGGCGAAAGAGGATTATCCTCTCCAAAGTTGTAACCAAAAATATGAAACTCTCCCAAAACAGATAATTCAGTGAGTGAAGTTGTAAAGTTTAAGTTTCTTTGTTTCTGCCAATCCAAAAATGACCTACTGTCGTCTCCTGACAATTTACCATAAAGCAGATTTGCTTTTATCGCTATATATTTGCTAAAATTCAGTTTTGCCATACCTTGTATAGCAAGATTTGCATTTCCAATATTAGTCCCAAAATCTGGTGCATTTAGATCACCCCAATATACTGATGTTCCAAAACCAAGCCCATACTCAAGGTATTGAGCATCTGTTTTTGCAACTCCAAAAACACTTATAACAATAATTAATAATAGATTCTTCATTGTGCGACCCAACTTTACATATTAGTGCAAAGTTTAATATTTTATTTATTAAATCCTATGATTTTCCTGGTTTCTTTCACCTAAAACGCAAAAATGAGATCCTTTTATATATTCGTATGTATTTTTTGACTACAATACTTACAAATATCACGCAATGTGGATAGTATAAATTCAAACAAATATCATATACTCCTTTTGTAACTTGAAGTCTATACCAATAAACCTTTGTCAAAATAGATAATTAAGTAGTGCTCACAATTCTCGTCAATTAGATATTTATAATTTACATTTGCACATCATAAAATAATGTGAAAGTTGTACAACTGCAAAACTTAAAGTGGCTGCTAAATGTATAATTTCACAGGTCATTAAATTCAAATTTATATATGAAAATAGTATTAAAAACATTTGTACTTCTCTTAGTCGCGGGAAACATGGTAGCTCAAGAAGACTTAAAAGATTGGTTTCACAAAGACCCATCTGAAGGTTATATGGGAATATCTACTGAAAAAGCATACAAAGCGCTAGAAGGCAGATCAAATCAACCCATAATAGTAGCAATTATTGATTCCGGAGTTGATGCAGAACATGAAGATCTTGCCAAAAATATGTGGATTAATGCAGATGAAATACCAGATAATGGCATTGACGATGACAATAATGGCTATATCGATGACATTCATGGCTGGAATTTCATAGGAGGACCAAATGGTCGTAATGTTGGGCCAGACACTTATGAAGTGACAAGACTTTACGGAAAACACAAATACAAATTTGCAAACGCGAACCCTGCAATTCTAAATAAAGAAGACAAAAAGCTTTATGAACAGTTCCTTGTATGGCAAGAAGAAGTTGAAAAACAAAGAGCACGAGCTGAAAAAGCTATAGCTGAAGTCGATGGTGTAGAGGCTAGAGTAATGGGCGCGGTTGATGCCATAGCTCTTGCACTTGAAAAAGACAGTATGGATTTCAATTTAGCGAACATCAACAAAATAGAAAGTGAAGATCAATCAATAGCAATTGGGAAAAATATTTCTAATAATTTCATGGGCGGAGGAGACATTAATACTGTCGATGATTTAAAATCTGCATTAACCGAAGCTTTAGATGGAGACGAAAAGAGACAACAAGACAAATTAGATTATGCTTACAACCCTGATTTTGATCCAAGGTCTACAATCGTAAAAGATGATTATTCCAATAGTGATGAATCTGTATATGGCAATAATGATATCGAAGGTCCTGATGCACTTCACGGAACTCACGTTGCGGGTATTGTAGGTGCAGTAAGAAATAATGACATCGGCATGAATGGTGTAGCCAACAACGTACAAATAATGTCTGTTCGTACTGTGCCAGATGGTGACGAACGTGATAAGGATGTAGCAAACGCTATTAGATATGCGGTAGATAATGGCGCAAGCATCATTAACATGAGTTTTGGCAAAGGATATAGTTGGGATAAAAAAGTAGTAGATGATGCCGTAAAATATGCGACTAAAAAAGATGTTCTTCTTGTTCATGCTGCAGGAAACTCAGCACAGGATAATGATGTAACCGGTAACTTCCCAGTAAATAAATATGACAAAGCATGCGGTATTCTATGGTGGAAAAAGAAGCAATCTAAAAATTGGATCGAAGTTGGAGCGCTTTCTTATAAGTCTGGTGAAGATGTTGTTGCGTCATTCTCTAATTATGGGCAAAACAATGTAGACATATTCTCTCCTGGAGTAAAGATATATGCTACACTACCTGATAATCAGTACAGATACTTACAAGGTACATCTATGGCATCACCAGTAGTCGCTGGAGTAGCTGCAGTATTAAGATCTTACTTCCCAAGTCTCAAAGCTTCGCAAGTGAAAGAGATTATTATGAATAGTGCAATTCCTGTAGACTTGAAAGTAAAGAAACCAGGTGACAAAAGTGGAGAATTAGTTGATTTCAAAACATTGAGTGCACAAGGTGGAGCTATTAATCTTTATAATGCTGTACAAATGGCGAAACAAACTAAAGGAAAGAAAAAAGTAAAAAAGAAGAGTTCTAGTACTTAATATTGATTGTATTTCCGTCAATAACTAGTTTCAAGATAAAAAGCCACATTCATTCAATTGGATGTGGTTTTTTTATTGCAGAATTTATAGCTATTCCTAATTTCTTATCATAACAATAAAAAGGAATCGCCTTCTTCCTAAAATAACAATATCCGTTTGCTCTTTGATAGCCGAGCTTTTTATACAGGCCATTGGATACCTTATTCCCAGCATATGCATCTAGCCTGATTGTTTTAAATCCATTTTCTCTACCATAATCTTCAGCGAATTGGCACAATCTTGTAGCTATTCCCCACCCTTGAGATTGCGGCAAAACTCCTAACCTGTGGATCACCAACACATCTTTGTTTCTTGTATTCCAGTGAACAGACCTGTACTGTTCGTCCTGATTAGAGTCTAGAAGAATGGTTCCTACGACAGTATCGTTTTCAGAGATTACAAAATGATTTCCTGAAGCAATATCTTGACGAATACTTCCTTCATTGGGATAATCGTAATTCCATTGATCAATATTATGTTCTAACATCAAATCAGTGACTTTAATAAATAGGTCCAAAGTTGATTCTAGGTCCTTAATATTACTTTTTCTAATAATATGAATCGACATAATACGATTTGTTTGATTTTGTCCAAAGGTGTGATTACATTTGCAATAATAATTAAAAATAAAAATGGAGATCACTAATTTAGTGAGTTATCGACTTTTCAACCTCAGAAGATCGATAATCTATATCTTTTGAAAAATAAAAATGTATGAATAATAATTCTAAAAAGTCTTTTATTACGGCATCTCTACTTATTATTTTTGGTATTGTCAGTAGATTTTTGCTGGTAAATCAACCAAACGTTTCTGGTTTAGAGACATTAGCACTCTTTGGAGGTTCTTACTTTCTTTTAAAAAGGTTTGCTTTTATTATCCCAGTTGCTGCATATATGGTGAGCGATTTCATCATTAATAATACTATTTATAGTGCATATTACGCTGATGGAGTTATTTTCTATCAAAACTATATGCTTTGGACTATTGGCTCAATCTTGTTGATCGTCGTACTTGGTAAGTTCTTACTTCAAAAAGTAAATTTTAAAAACACCATTTTTGGTTTACTAGGTGCAACTACAATTTTTTGGTTAATTTCTAATTTTGGTGTTTGGATAAGTGGCGTTACATACCCTAAATCATTTGCAGGTTTAATTACTTGCTATACTGCTGCTATCCCATTCTATGCATATAGCCTTATTGGAAATGCTGCATTTGGACTTATCCTTTTTGGAGGATATGAATGGATGAAATCAAAAACTCCTCAGTACACATTAGAAACTTCAAAATTATAATTCAAGGATTCCATCAGATAATCACTGGATGATCGTTCGCTAAATGTTAATTAACTGACAAAAGATGATAAAATTAGAGATTCCCGCAGTGTTAGTTCGTCATACATAGTGTCTAACCGATATCTTTGCAAATCTAGATTTATATAATGAGCAAGCACCTTTTTTCCTTAATTATAGGTTTTACGTTTTTATCGTTTACCAGTTTCAACTTTGAAGTAGGTCAAGTATTAGATAGGTATTATGATGTTCCTGTTTACTATAATGGCAACGACTTCAGAAATGTCATAGGAAGAAATCTAGCAACTGATGGGTATAATCTAGGTCTTAAGTACCAGTGTGTAGAATATGTGAAACGATTCTACTACGAAGTACACAACCATAAAATGCCGAACTCATACGGGCATGCGAAAGAACTTTTCGACCAATCTCTTGATGATGCAGCTTATAACTCTGAGCGAGGTCTTATGCAGTACCGGAACACACGTTACGAAAAGCCACAGGAAGGAGACATCCTCGTATATGGTAAAAGTCCAAACAATCCATTTGGACATACAGGCATAATATGCGAAGTGGGAACAAATCATGTAATGCTTATACAGCAAAATCATGGTATCAAAACGCGACAAAAATTAACACTCGCAGAGTTTCAAGGCATTTATACTGTTGCTGATTATGATGTCCTAGGTTGGTTGAGATTTCCTGAGTAATATTCTTAAACTCATTTCCAAATCATTCTTTTCACTTTCTCAACATTCCCGAAAGGTGGTGTATTACAATCCCACCACATACAGAAACATTAAGTGAATGCTTAGTGCCGTATTGATCTATTTCAATAGCACCATCAAGCAAGGGTAATAACTCGCTGTCTACCCCATTCACTTCATTTCCCAACACAATAGCTACCTTATCTTTACTAGGTTGATAATTCATTAACTCTACAGAAGAGTCCGTCTGTTCTATGGCTAAAACTTCGTATCCTTCTGCTTTTAGACAATTAATTGCAAAGTTTGTGGATTCAAAATACTGCCATTCAACAGAATCAGTAGCACCAATTGCAGTTTTGGTAATTTCTCTATTAGGCGGTGTTGCTGAGATACCACATAGATAAATTTTTGATATAGACATGGCATCTGAAGTACGGAATATACTCCCTACATTCATAGCAGACCTAATGTTATCTAATACAACTATAAGAGGAACTTTCTTCACCTCTCGATACTCCTCAACAGAAACTCTTCCTAATTCGTGAAGTTTAAGTTTTTTCATATTTAGGGTCACTTTTTCAGTTTGTATTCAGATGCCGCTTTTACAAAAGATACAAATAAAGGATGAGGATTCTCTACAGTACTCTTGAGCTCTGGATGATACTGTACACCTACAAAGTATGGATGATCTTTCAGCTCTACCACCTCAACCAGTCCATTATCAGGATTAATACCTACTGGTTTTAGATCAGACTCTTTTAATTGATCTAAATACGTATTATTGAATTCATAACGGTGTCTGTGTCTCTCATCGATGTCTCCTTTTCCGTACGCTCTATACGAATGTGATCCTCTTGTTAGCTTACATTTATAAGAACCAAGTCTCATTGTACCTCCCTTTTTTGTGATCGCCTTTTGATCTCTCATTAAGTCTATAACGGGAGCCTTTGTTTTAGGATTCACCTCAGATGAAGCGGCGACTTTTACTTTTAGCACATTTCTAAAGTATTCTACAACAGCACATTGCATTCCGAGACATATGCCAAAGAATGGTATTTTATTCTCTCTAATGTACTTAATAGCTACTAATTTACCTTCTATGCCTCTTTCCCCGAATCCAGGAGCCACCAGTACTCCATCAAGATCCTTTAAAGCCTTCGCAGCATCTTCTTCTGTGAGTATCGCTTCAGAGTGAATTGGCACTACATTCACCTTGCATTCGTTCTCAGCACCAGCATGAATAAAGGATTCATGAATAGATTTATATGCATCTTGTAATTCGTTGTATTTCCCTACCAGGCCTATTTTTACATCAGTTGTTGGATTTTTCAACTTACCCAAGAACTCCTTCCAAGCTGTAAGATCAGGAATCACTTTATTTTTAATATTGAGTTTTTTAAGAACTGTTTTATCAAGTTTCTCTTTTAACATTAATAATGGAACATCATAAATAGTATCGGCATCTATTGCTTCTATTACAGATTGAACATCGACATTACAGAATCGTGATAATTTCTCTCTGATTTCCTTTGTAATCGGTCTTTCACACCTACAAACCAATATATCTGGTTGTATCCCAGCCATCATTAACTCTTTTACCGAATGTTGGGTTGGCTTTGTTTTAAGCTCTCCCGCCGCCCTCAGGTAAGGAATGAGAGTCAAGTGAATTACAAGACAATTATCACGCCCTTGCTCTTGTCTCATCTGACGAAGTGCCTCCAGATATGGCAATGATTCTATATCACCAACGGTGCCTCCTATTTCAGTTATTATGATATCATAGTCTTTCTCTCCTTCAAGAAGAGATACTCTGTTTTTTATCTCATCAGTAATATGAGGTATAACTTGGACTGTCTTACCTAAATAAGCACCTTCTCTTTCCTTATTAATTACAGTTTGGTAGATTTTCCCGGTTGTAACATTATTACCTTGTGATGTAGGCGTATTTAGGAATCTCTCATAATGTCCAAGGTCTAGATCAGTCTCAGCTCCATCTTCCGTTACATAACATTCTCCATGCTCGTATGGATTCAGTGTTCCTGGATCAACATTGATGTAAGGGTCAAATTTTTGGATTGTCACTTTAAGTCCTCTTGCTTGAAGAAGCTTTGCAAGAGATGCGGAAATTATACCTTTTCCTAATGAGGAAGTTACTCCTCCCGTAACGAATATATACTTAGCCATTATATTTTGTTTAGCGACGGTATGAAGCATATTTGGAGACTTCATAAAAACGTCATTACGGGATGCAAAGTTAAGAAAGATTCTTATCGAGACATATTTGAGAAGGGAATAAAAAATAAAAATTGGTGAATAGTTGATATTCAACTATTCATGCTTTAAAATCAATGTCATTTTATATATGGAATACAATTAAATACACGATTTATTAATTGTACAAAGAATGTTAAGGCAAGACAACCTGACACAAAAAGAGGCCATCCAATTTTTGGATAGCCTCATATTATAATTATAAATATTCTATTTTACTTCACTAGAATCATCTTCTTAGTATCTAAGAAACCTTTACATTCCAATTTATAGTAGTAAAGTCCATTAACTCCGACTTGATTAGCATCTAACACATAAGTATTATGACCTTTCTCACCATCAATTGAGATCACTCTAATTATAGAACCAGTTGAATTTAATATTGTCAAAGTAACATCTGATTGCATTGCCAAATCAAAGCCAATCTCCGTTCTTTTCCTAAACGGGTTCGGCTCATTTTGATAGAGCATATTCGTAAACTGAACATCTTGTGCTTGATTGAACCTCAATTTAACTTCATGCAGCGCATATTCATTTCCGATATAAGCTTCATTTACAGTAAGCTTACTAGTTAATTTGATCATTTCACTAACGAGACCTGACTTATCCGCAGTAAATGCAATACTAAACAAATCTGTATCTTTCGTAACATTAATTTTCTCAGCATCATTGTAACTCATCGTCACTAGGTCTTTATCAATTAAACCAATGTTGTTATCTTCGATAGATATTGATTGACTAGATATATCAATAAACGATAGACCTTCCAGTTCCATACTAAATTGATATCCTCTTAGGTCGAAGTTCTCACTTGCAACAAAAGTTAATTCAATTTCATCTCCTTTGTTTACAAAGGCATCATCAACAGTAAATCCAATTGATTGTAAATCTCTTGTTTGAACTTTCTGACCTACTATAAAATTAGGATCAGCACTTCCATTTACATCACCAATCTTGACCGCAATGAAATCATTATCCAACTTATCTTCTTGTAACGATATGATATCAATATTTCCTTTGATAGGCCAAGGAGAATAGATATTATCAAATTCTTGAGTCTTATCTACAAATCTCCAACTTTCATTAGTCGGAATCTCAGTAATTACTCCAAGTATTAACTTTCTTAATACTAATAGATCACTTGCTTTTAACTTCTCATCACCATTAATATCTGCAGCAATTACTTTGTAAGGACTATCTAGAAGCTCTAAACCAAGAATATGTCTCTGGATCTTCACTAAATCAAGAGTACTTACTCCATTCATATAGTCTTTATCCAATCCACTCCTTATTTCAAAATCTGCGTTATTTGAAACTCCTAAGAATGAGAATATACCATCTTCATCAGTAAGAGAAATCCTAGGATATTCTGGCAGATTTGCTTGTAGTGAGACTTCTACCTCATTTACTTCCTCATCCTCTTCAGTAACAATTCTACCTGCGATTTGAGAACCTTCTCCACATGTACCATTGTTATCAATCACTGTGAAATACACTAGACAGAAATCTGAATTACCTTTTTCATCCCATACATACATGCTAACTTCTACTGGACTATTTTCTACATCATCACAATCAAATATTCTACTTGATGATCTTAATATCTCATCATATAATGGATCATCCTCTGGTGCAGTTTCAGTAAATGTATATCTCAAGTTTTCTTCACTTGTACAATTATCATAAGACCCTAAGTTAAAGTCATTTGCCCATATAGATACAGTCCCATCATTTTCCATGACAGCTGAACTTATATCTATACAATATGGAGTCGGTGCTTTTTTGTCAACTACCATAAATCCTGTCTCACAAGATGTATTATTAAGACAACCATCAGATACTATCCATCTCACTTTATGATTACTCATACTTCCTTCGATATCTGGCAATGGAATAGATACTGTCTCTCCATTTGAAGTTGGAGCTACATATACATCTGGTATACCATTACTATTTGTATCATTGAATTGACTATCAAAAGGTGGTAGATATGAGCTAAACTCAAGATCATCAGTACCATCTCCCCATAGATCAACAAATACTTGCCATTTCAACCAACCAGTAGGACAGTTTGCACTCCCAGGATCAGATGCACTATTAGTCAGTACTATCTTAGCTTCACATATAATACCATCATCATCACTATCATCATGATCATTGATTGCAAACATTTGATCTTCACAATCTGCAATTACAGGTTGTGTATCATCTGTCACCTTGACAATTTGAGTATGTCTGACAATACCATCTGAGAAGTCTTCAGTTTCAGTCCAGAATGGATTATTAGGATCATAATCACACCAGTTGATAACAGCGTAATGATTTACCAATTTGTAACAAGCACCATCTTCAAAGAAGAAAGTATCTGTTTGTAAGGTATAACCTAATATAGCACATGGTCCTCCAATCCAGGTAGGTTCTCCTAATGATATTTGATCAGGACAACCACTTACTTCAGTGTCTCCAACTTGAGCAAAACTTACAGATACAGGATCATCAACCGGATCTAATGTAATGGTCTGGTCACAGAAAATATCTGTTCTTCCAACTACATTCCATCTTCTTCTTACAAAACCTTCATTACAAGTATTTAGATTCGTAATGATATCATTATATTCTACAGGAGCTGATCCACAAGTTCCAACAGCTGTTGCTTCTCCAGTCACGTTAAGATCATCGACATCATCCGCACAAGTAATTGTAACATCAAGAGGACATGCAATTACAGGAGCCAATTTGTCTTCTACTTTTACATATGCCCATGCTTCATTGTATGTATCACCAGTGTTGCCAAATATTCCATCCCTACTACCATCATCCCAAACTCTCAACCATACTTTAACGTATCCTATATCGTTTATACCATCATCATTCACATCAAGATCAGTATTGTATAAATCTTCACAACAGAACTTCACATATGCCCCTCCATCTGGATCATAGCTTGGACTATTAGGGTTAGGACTTCCATCTTGAGGATGACCATCATCATTATAGGTAGTATTTCCTCTGAAATCACATAAATCAGTATCCCTTCTAATTTCAATTTTTACTGGGCCACAACCATCAAATGATCCATTATCAAGTGATTCTACATATAACTTACCAAATCCATCTTCGCTTGTTCCTGAACTTGTAATACTCATTACAATATTCTGCAGAGCAATAGCAGTAGGTGGTGTGTTATCCACTACGTCAACATCAAATTCACATACTTGAACATTATTACACTCATCTTTAGTACGATATACAATAGTGTGATGACCTATTCTCAAATTATCAGCAAATACAGATAAGTCACCCTCTTGAGGTGTACCATAAACTTCAAGCTGTCCACCACCGTAAACTACGGCACTAAATACAACATCACTACATTGGTCATAAATATTTTGTGGTATTGGTAAGAAGCCTGAAGCTTGACAACCCCAAGGATCTACACTTAAAGTCATATCGGCTGGACAATCTACCATCTTAGGTGCCGTAGTATCCAATACTTTTATTATCTGAGTATATTCGATTGGATTGTCATCAGAAAGTGGCAAACACATATTTCTTATCTTCCAGGTTCTCAAAATCTCATAACTACCTGGACAGATATCCCATATCTCATCTGACATAGTCATACTAATCATACACAATGATCCAGAAGATGATACCAGGTATCCATTAATCGTTGGTAAACCTGTACTGTCAGGATCGGTAAGACTTGAATCAAGATTGACATCGAAACATTCTAATGCATTATCTAGATCCAAATCATCAGGAAATACTATATCGTCTAGGTTAATGGCATCCACAGTTATGATTTGCGTACAAGCATCTTGATTACCGTCTGCATCCGTCACAATCCATGTTCTTTGGATTTCCATACGAGGAGATGCGCATTGTCCAAAATCAACTGTATTGTCCTCATAAATGATTTCAGCACCAGGTTCACAATTTAATAAAAATGCTTCTCCTGTTATGAGTACACCAAATATATCTATTGCATTTGGATCTTGATTACATGCAATAGAAATACTATCTGGACATTGAATTTCAGGAGTAAATTTCTCCTCTATCGTCACAGTTCCCCAACAAGAATTCGTGCTATCGGTATTACAATCAATCACAGTAACTACGAAGGTCTGATTGATATCATTTACATCAAAGTAATTCGAATGTGGAATGCCTGTTTCAGTCTCTATTGTAATACAATAATCGTCAAAACAACCATATTGTCCACCTTCCAATATTTGATCCGCTAAAATAACAGCTTCACAATTTTGATCGAGTGATAAGTTGATAGCATTGTTACAATTGAGTTGATTGGTTTGAGGTACAAACTCAATCATGATTACATTGAATTCGCAAAGCGTCACATTACCATTTACATCTGTAACTTCAACAACGACAGGATTGATACCAATAGGGAAATAAGACCCACTTGGTGGGAACCCTATAATTGATTCAATACCACAATTATCTGTAGCTTCCACATTATAGAATACTCTTTCCTCGCATTCTCCACTTTCTAAACCTACATAAATGTCATTAGGACAATAGGTAAGTACAGGGAATTCGGTATCGTTGACAGTCACAGTAAAGCTACAAATTGATTGATTGCCAGCATCATCAGTTAAAGTATATTGCACAGTTGTGACTCCTACTGAGAATGTCTCGGTTACATCATATCCACCTTTTCTAAAGTTCTCAAGTAGTATTCCACCAGAAGGTACATCAATATCATCTTCTGTCAAATAATCGACTCGTATCGTACCAAAAGTACAGTTGTCAACAAAATAAGGATGTATCCACATGTATTCTGCATTACATTGAGATGGATCATTTTCAAGCACTACATCTTCCATTTCCCAATCCATCATACAAGTAGATTCGATGGTCCATGAAGAGATATTAAAGCTTGCTCCGTTTCCTGCTTCTACATTCACAAATAACGTCCAGTCACCTGCAAGTTTAGAAGTATAAAACTTCATCAACATTTCAGTCTGTGGTCTGAAATCTCCACTCCATGATCCACAAATAGCAGATGCAGAATTTTCGCTTTCATCATCAAAAATGAGGTTTACGGCAGCATCTCCTGCACATAACTTATCATATAATTCTAAAGTATCGTTTTGAGGACTTATTAAACTGATAGTTATATATTCAGCACCAAAAATATCTCCAACAATACCAACATTAATTTCTGTAAGTATGCATTCATCACCGTCTGGCACTGTAATAATTGATTGATTGCATTCACCTTCTTCTGCATTCAATACTGGTCCGAGATAAAGATTCATATTATCAATCTCCATGCATTTTGGAGGTTCACCGTCATTAATAGTGACAGTGAAGCTACATTCCGCAACCGATTTTGGTTCTGATTGCAATGAAGCTGAAGTGCCATTATCGATTAGGTCAAGATATATAGGATTGTATTCTCCTAATGTAATGGAGAGACAATCTTCAGCTAACACAAAATCTGCAGGTGTATCTGTATCAAATATATCTTTGCGTATAATTCCTCCTTGCGCATCAGCGAACATAGTCATAGCATCAATCATGTTGTTGCCAAAATAAATGCTGTAAGGAATAGCAGCATTTGCCTGTTGATCGCTTGCTTCACAATAATTAAGGAAGTATGATGGTGAATTGACATTGTCAACTCCTGGTCCATAATGCAATACCATAACCTCCCCTGGTGCTAAAACAACTCCTTTGGGTACAGTATAACTTTCCACAACTCCCGATATTAACGTTCTGTCAATAGTCAGGCAACTAATATCATATGTTGAAGGACCGAAATTTGTAATTTCAATATAATCATCACCTGGGATAGCACATTTAATTGTATATAGATCAGAACCAGCAGTCTTACTGCTCACTCCATATACTTGTCCTACCGCATCAATAGTAATACCTGCGAAATCTATAAATGTATCTCCTAGCTCTGTAATCGCTCCAGTAATCACATCCAACGTGCCTATGTAAGCTGTCGCTGATGCAGCTGTGTTGTAAATAATATAGACATCTCCACTCAATGGATCAGTTGCTATATCAATAGCTGTAGTAATCGCATCGCCTGATGATGTCATTGCTACTGCAGCTCCAACTGTTGTTCCTGTTCCTGGAATAAATTCATAAAGATTATTGCTTGCTTGATCAACTCCATAGTAAGAAGTTCCTACGATGGCAAATCCAGCTAGTGGGAATGCTTGGTCATATGAACTTAGTGTTAAGAAATCTCCAGTAGTAGATACTGTAAATATATCACCATTTACATCCATGGCAATAAATTTCATAACAATCGGATCCCAGACCATCCCAGTGACTTGACCAGCCGGATCTAGGCCTATTGTATTTCCAGGGAAGTGATTTGGTTGTACACACTTACCTTGGAAATAAATTTCTTCAAAATATTGGTTACCTGCCGTAGCTCCTGAATAATGATATAAAATATCATCTTCTGGATAATAGACTAACCCTTCACCCATATCTCCATTTCCAAGTTGGAATAGCGTATCACTAAAGCATTGGAATTCATCCACGATTGGTGGAGGATTCATACCACCAATAAGCGCATCAGCATCTTGTGTGATTTCACTAATCATCAATAACGGTTGATTCTGTACTCTGTAGGTAACAGTTGAAGTTCCTACGTCGAAAAAGTTGTCACTTGCATCATCCAGTCCTGTACCAACAACAGCACCATCCTGAACAATCTGATAAGTTTTAACCAATTCATCAGCACATAATTCCTCTGCTAAAGCACCAATGTTTTTCACAACTGCACCACATAACCAATCATCATTAGTTTGATTTACATCACCTGGACATGTAATTGTAGGAACATGATCGAAATGATTGACAGTTACTTTTACTTCACAAATCGTTTTGTTTCCAACACCGTCTACAGCCTGGAAAATTAAAATCGTTGTACCAATTGGGAAACGATCTCCTGTACTAAGACCTGTACCATCTATTTGAGTCACGACCGGCATTACACAATTGTCTTCCGCTAGAGGTAAAGCGAAATTGATAAATGCATCGCATTGATCAGTTTCCGTATTTTGAATTACTCTTGGGTAAGGGCAATTGATGAAATATGGAGGATCATTATCTTCGACTACTACATTAAAGCTACAGGTTGTAAAATTGCCAACTGCATCTTCAGCATAATAACTTACAGTTGAAGTACCGTTCTCAAACTCATATTCCGCTTCCAGCAATTCTTCTAATGGAACTCCAGTATTGACATCATCAATTAGAGCGTCCAATGTATAAGGACCAACAATGGTACCATCTGGGTTGATAATTCTATAGCTGTATTGTGTGACTGAACAATTATCCGTAGGGATAGCATGCATCCAACTGTATTGCCTTTCACAAATGTATACTTCCGTATCAAAGTCATTGGCACCCATGCAATCAATCTCAGGACCTTCTGTCAAATCAATAATATCGCAAGAACCTGATCTGGAAATTTCACATCCTCTCGCATCAATAACAGTTATCTGCCATATTGGAGATGTGAAATTCAACCACATAAGACCTAAGTCTTGCTCTCCGTCATCAATATTGTATCCATTGGCTACATCATAGGTATATATTCCAAGTGTGTCATCAGGGAATCCATCTTCATTGTGATCCAGGGTACCTCCAGAATAAACAAGTCTGTATGGTTCTAATCCTCCTGAAACGACACCGAGGTCAACTTGTCTGGAGTTCACCCCAATACATTCACACATTGGATCTCCCATGGTCAATGGTTGTTTCAATTCAAATGTTTCATGAACCAATATGTAACATCCATCTAGCGCATTGTTATCTTGAGAAGCTTGACCACCTATGGTCATTATATATGAAATAGTGACGAATCCACTTCCTATACCTGGAGTATACACACCAGTAAAAGCATCTATATATCCAATATCTTGTGGATCCCCAGGAGAAGTTCCAATAGTCACACCAGTAGTATTGAGTGATGGAATAAATGATGTAATTCCAAAAAAGCCAACAACATTTCCACCAAGGACTCCCATAACATCAGAAGCACTGATTATAGTACCATTTGGCTGAGTGATGTTTAAATAATTAGAAAAATTAAATTGTTCCGGATTATTGGCTTCTAGACATAATTCTGGAAGGTCCATAGTAAGCTCGAATCCTTCGAAGTAATCAACGATGTCAACGGTTGCCATGCAATAGCTCGAATTTCCAGCTTCATCGGTAACTCTCAGTGTCACAAAATTAATTCCTAGTGAATCACAAGTATACGATAGCGTGGGACCAAAAGGCCCTCCTCCAGCTGAGATTTCGAGGTTCAGGTTTGCCGTAGATGTGCAATTGTCACTACTCAATGCATCTATTTCTTGTGCAGTAACTGTCACCATTCCAGTGTTATCTAATTGGGCGGTAAAAGAATGGCATTCTGCAACTGGGAATTGACAATCTTCGACTGTAACTGTAAAATTATCTGTAGCAGTCAATATCATTCCACTAGCATCTAACCACGTCATTATATAATTAACTGTTGTAAAACCTAGATTAAATGTCACTCCGCTTGCTTCCCCTATGATAGGCGCAGCCACAGTTCCTACTATAGTAGTACCCGTAGTATAGTAGGATATTACTGTATTACAACCAATTCCTCTTAGTGGAGCTAGTCCTAATACCGTTGTCTCACATTTATCTATATCCGTACATACCACAAAATTGTCTGGTGCTATAAGTTGAGGATCTCCTGCGTCTATAATTATAGGAATGATACATTGAGTAGTCATACCATTACAGGATGTTGCTTCATATATAGCGGTATGTTCTCCTATAGGTAAATCGTCTCCTGGATCTGGCCCGCTTACCTTTCTTACACCTTCTGTTGTTGCCATATCAGTAGAAAACACAATAATTTCTCCTGTACAACCATCAAAAGCAACTGGAACTGACCAATTGGCCTCAGTATCACATGAAAAGTCTTGGGAAAAAGTATATCCATCCGCTGGACAATTGGCAAATACTGGTGCATTCCCATTTATTACTTGGTAGACAACTGTTTCTTCATTTGACCACGATAAGTCAACGTTACAACTTGCAGCATTAAGGAGAGCAACTATTTGTGGCCCAACCAAAGGAATAGAACCTATGGGGAGCAAGGTCAATAAATCTTGTCCAGGTGTTGTAGCTGTTCCACAAACTCCAGCTGGAGTATTTGGCCAGGCAGAAACCATCCGTATGGTTATCTCTCCTTGTCCTACCACATTTACCGGAACACTTACATTACTCCCAGATAAGTTGGAGCCGTCCTCTATCTCATAATCAAAAGCACCATCTCCATCTGTATCCGCTACAACCACAGCTCCACCTCCATCTCCACCAATTAGTTTTCCTAATGTCTCAAGGATGAATTGAGCTAATGTCTTATTACAACCAAGAGCGTTGTATAAACCTTGGAATGGTCTAAATTCCCATGTAAGAACCGTTACATCTATACAGATACAAAACTCAAAAACATCACAAATAACCTTTATTCCAGGAAGATCACCTATTGTTTGTCCTCCTATACCTCCAGCAACTTCTTCTGGGTTAATACCAACTATATTAAAATTATAGTTTATCAATACTTCTTCATCATCGCAACTTATTAATTTTGATTTTGGAGTAATATTAGAACCAACTAAATCAAAACCTAGCGAAAGACTAAAAAAACTACATGTTAGCGCCAGATTTGGCGAAACTTGTATGGCACAAGGGTCTGTTGGATTCATTTCACAATTGGATTGGCAATTTAAGCCATCGTTATAAACAGAAAAAGACTGACATTTTGTTGTAGGACAAGGGCCATTCGGTCCACATGTTACATTGCCTGTTTTTTCTCTTGTTACACAAAGTGTGTAATCTGCAGTTTGATTCGTAGCTGGGGCATTCACTGTATAGGGAGTTGTTGGATTCCAATAAGTAGCAGCACCTGAACCAATCTTGACTGTTCCATTCATTGTCTGTCCTGGTGGCAGTGTAGGTGTAGTAATCGCTGATACATTTAGAGTGCCAGACCCAAGACATCCTCCTTGATTAGATAAAGAAAAATCAAAATTTGGTTTAGTTTGAATATGTACATCTGATACATCAGTAATAGCTGATGCTACACAATTATTTGGATCATCAGCTGTAAACCTAAAAGAATAACATCCATCAATACTATAACTAAAGTTCGACCCATTAATATTTGTGGGCGCTCCAGTAGGACCGCTTTCAAATGTCCACGTTCCAGTTTGAGAAGAACCCATTTCGAATAGATTAGATAAATATAATATTCCTGAAGGTGATCCACAAGAAATTGTGAAATCCGGAATTAATTCTGCTGTTGGTGTTTGTACTACTTCAACAAGCATACTTGTTCCTACATTCTGTAAGCTCACTGGGCATATATAATTAAAACTGATATAGTGACGACCCGGTCCAGCTAAAGCAGGGTTAAAAGTTCCAGTATTATTTCCCGTATTTGTTAATCCCATGGCCATACTAGTAAATGTACCATTATCAAGACAAATTGGATCACCAGCACTATTAGTCGCTGTTATAGCTAACGCCTGCGGTCCAGCATTTGTACACATTACTTGAGGTGATGAGATTGAACTAGATGAACCCGCTATCGTCAACATAAGATCCTCGGGAGCAGGACAAGGTGGAGGAGTAATAGTTACTGTTGCAGTACACGATAACGTATCAAAATTATTATTTATTACAGTTAAAGTAACTGTTTGATTACCTAAATCTCCAAGGCCAAAAGAGTTCGGTGTTACCGATAATGTCAGGGGTTCACAATCATCCTCATCGGAACTGCCGTCATTTATCATATCCGGCGTTATAGTCGCTGTACAATCAGGGCCTATTGCAGCAGTAGCATTCTTACAAGATACTATCAAATCACATTGTACTTGTCCTTGTACATTTCCTGCACTTAACAATAGCATAAATAAGGTTAGTACGGGGAATGATTTAGTCTTTAAATAGCTAACAAAAGAGATTAAACAATAATCTGTAGCTCTCGCTACTATCAGGTTGATATTCATTAAGGTTGGTTTTACAAAATAAATGTTAACACAAACATACAGTTTTTTGTTGTCTACGTATACTATTTGTTGAGAATTTGAAACAAAAAAATTACACTCTCTAATTTTATTAAAATTCTCGAAACTTCTGCAGATACAAAAAAACAGACTGTTTTTTTCAAAACTAAAAGTTATCCACAATATAAAGGAGGTAATTTAGCTTTCCTCTAAAAAACTAAAAGTTGTCCCCGTTTTAGGGATTACTTTTGTGCTTTATGTTAGTCTTATGCTCATTCGACTTGCCATTATTATCAATTGATTTACGGATCTTTGGCAGGTGAGTTTAGAAGACAAAATAGATCAGCTTTTTGGTAGAATTGACATTTTGAGCAAGAAATTGTCGGATGTTAAGAAGGAAAATGTAAAGATCAATAAGGAGAATGTTCAGTTAAAGCGCAGGATAAATTCACTAGAAAATAGACTGAATAATAAGAATAGTACTAATAGCTCAATCCCCTCATCAAAAGATGAAAATAGAGTTAAATCCAATCAATCCCTTCGGGAAAAGACAGGTAAAAAGACTGGTGGGCAAAAAGGAAGTAAGGGGACGACTCTAAAAATGCATGATAATGTAGATCATTTTATCGACCATAAACTAGATTTCTGCACAAGTTGTGGAGAAGAACTCGTTGGTGTTCAAGAATTCAGAGGCAAGCGCCAAGTTGTTGACATCCCTCCAATAAAACCTATTGTCACAGAACATAGAATATATAGTACAATATGCCAATGTGGTAAAGAACATATCCCCAACTATCCTAAGGAAGCCTCCGCACCAATAAGTTATGGAAGTAGTGTAGAAGCGGTAATTGGCTATCTAAGCGTCGGTCAATATATGTCTATGCAAAGAATAACTGATTTTTTTGACCAAATGCTCAATATCAGTCTTAGTCAAGACACTATAAGTAACAAGTTAGAAAGTCTCATAAAGCGATGCTTACCATTCTATAATTTGATCAGGGAGAGAATAGAGCAATCAAAAGTGGTAGGAGCTGATGAAACCGGATGTATCGTTAATGGAAAAAAATGGTGGATGTGGACTTGGCAAAATTCCATATTGACATATATCGCTGCATCTGATAACAGAGGTTACAAATCCATAATAAACCACTTCCCCAACGGACTTCCGAATACAATACTTGTCAGTGATTGCTGGGCGGCACAACTAAAAACTCCGTCATTCCTAAAGCAGAGTTGTTTAGCACATATACAAAGAGAGTTGAAATATTTCATTCAAGGCTATAAGAGTGCATGGAGTAAGAAATTCTTAAAATTAATATATCAGGGTTTGGCACTAAACAAGAAGATTCAACAACACGGATTCACCAACTACGTCGATCAGATTCAAAAAATAAAAGATAATTCTTCCAAGCTGCTGGCACAGAATATCAAAAGTCCCCCAAAGCTTAAAACCTTAAAGTCACGACTTATAAAACACAGTCAATCACTATGGGGCTTTCTAGATTATATGGATGTACCCCCAGATAATAATGGCTCCGAAAGAGAAATCCGTAACGTAAAGGTAAAACAAAAGGTATCTGGTCAATTCAGGTCTGAAAAGGGAGCACACCTATTTGCTATAATCCGGTCTGTATATGATACTGCTCGTAAAAACAATGGTAAAGTATTTGATGCCTTGTCTTTAGTTGCTAAATTTGTACCTGAGTAGTTACAAATTCTCATACATTAGTGTGTATGACAAAGTGCACTAAGCGGCACATTTCTTTATCACCTGTTCAACGATAGACCATGCTTTGCTATAACTGTAGCAACGAAGGGTAGCAATTGCGTTAGCCCCATTGACGCTCCATTTCTGTCCAGACAAATTCATTCTTTGCTGAATAACACTTCTATGCGCCGCTTCTATCGGTCCTGATTCTATCATGTAGTTCCTATCTCTAAAAGTTTTGTACCGCATCCTTTCTTACCGCATCCTTTCTTCATGCTCTTCATAATATTTCAGGAGTTTAGTCTTGGCTTCCTTAGAGACATTATTTCTGCAGGACATCCTTGATACATTCTGAATGACTTTATATATTCCATCATCCCGAAGGAGCTTCAGTTGTTCTTCTAACCAATATCTCTTCTTTTCTGATTCTCGAAAATGTGCATTACTTAACACTACTAGCTTTTCTTTGGCATGAAAAAAATCTAGTATTTGAACGCATCCTGGGTAATTGTCTTCACACCATTTCCATATCCATGAGGCACCATCACCCACGACGACTAGATGCTTATAACTTGTGATATGCCTTTCTAGTTTTGGAAAAAAATCATGAATGCTTCCTAGGTGACTACAATATACTGTATCTACTATCTCTGACTTACCTTTCTGTATATCAAATACTTTGGAGCCATTAAATACTCTTGCTAACTTAAGCTCTTTCCATCCACTCTCTCTTGTAAATAACATCGAACCATCCATCATCAGATACGTTGGATCTTCATTATCTGTGTCTTCCAATTTAGGGATTAAAGGTTCAATATTTAACTTTATTGCCTTCTCTAGCAAATTACCATATGTAGTGCATACTCTCCATATTTGTTGGTCAGAAATCGTTAAACCGAGTAGTTTATTAGCTAATTCACTAGCCTCATGATAAACTCCTATTTGTCCAAGTAAACAAACATCTGCTTGAACCTTCGCTGTCATGTTAAATCCGCTATTATTTGGACATAGAATATGAGATTTTGGAAGCTCAAGGCGTCCAACTTTGGTCAGGACTATTTTTTACTATTTCTACTCGCAAGAACTTTACCTCGGCTTTCTTTTAGAACTTCAAGCATCACTTTATTTCCTAATTCCAATAACCGATCCTCGTATTCAATCGGGTCAGTAGTTTCCGATTGCTCATCGATATAGGTATCTAATCTGGTTTCTATCATTCTCACGATGGAGTCAATTCTAGCTTGCTTTTCCATCTGATAAAAATTTTGTGACTTGTTAAAATATAGGTTGAAATTCAAAAATACACCTTTTGTGCATTTTGTCATACACACAATACATTATCTAATGAACCATTTAACTCAAAATATGCTACATTTACATTTAAATAAAAGTGTAGTATCTTTCACAACTAGCTATTCGAGATATGGCATCGATTACTTTTGAATTTCCACAGAAAATACGCTTATATGTAAGTATTACATTCTTTATACGAATTCGTCCATAATTAGTTACTCTCATTTTGCACCATATCATATCCTAGGCAGGCCAAAATAAATACGACATTATTAATCCCCAGAATTATTAAAACAGCATAATTAACATTATTAGATATAATTTTTCATTTTTGCTCTTGAAAAAACATTTAAAAACCACATCATGACGTTATTTAACTTCGTAAAGAAGAACACCTTCCTTATAATTCTATTTTCAACCATAGGTGTACTTAGTGTTTTCCTTCCTTGGATACATTATCCTAGACTTGGATTAATAATTAAAGGCTATGAGGGTGATGGAGTATTGATATCTATTATATTCGCTGCAATTCTATTTATAAACCTATATTCCAATTGGAGACAAGGAGGTAAAAACAAAAAACGATATAATATAATTACTTTAGTACTATCATTGATTATATTAGTTCTGAGCATCTATAAAATATATGCCTTCTATGAAGATATTTATAGCTTTCAAAGCAATGACCCAATTATTAGTTATGCAGGAGCGGGGGTAAACCTTAAGTATGCGTTATATGTCATAGCCGCTCTTAGTTTTGTTTGTTTATTCCTTTCTAGTATTGGCAGTTTATTCACAAAGGCCAAGCATCTTATTATATTAGGCTTGATAATTACTATAGCTGGAGGTACTTCATACTTGGTCTATCAAAAAATGAACAGTTATGACCAGTTAGATAAAATTGAAATTGAAGAAAACCTTAATAGTCACTTTGACAATATGAGTAATGCGTTGAGAACGAAGCGAACAGATCAATTTGTAGAATACATACATCCAATTTTGTATCAAAGCATAGGTGGGAAAAAGAAATTGGCAGAACTAATGTCCGAACTTTATAATGACCTTACAGTAAAAGAGACTAAAATAGTAAAGGTATTTAAAACAAAAACCAAAGGAGATGTTATTCAAGCATTACTTTTGCAAAGTATAACATTTGTAAGCGGCATGGAAGAGACTACAACCAATAACAAATCTTTTGCTTTCTCTTATGACGGTGGTAATACATGGATATTCGCTGGTATCGAGAATCGTACTTTTGATGAGATGAAGAAGATATTACCTGAATTGTTTGAGGAGTTGCGATATTTGTAAGGTAATATTCTAGAAAAAAAACTATCACTTATTCTTCTTTTCAACCTCCGCAATTAAATCCGGGAAAATGCATTGAACCCATCTTGAATCTCATCAAAGTCCTTTTCTAAATCATCAAAAGCTGTCGCAAAATTAGATTTGAATTTAGCTCGTTTACCAATTCGTTCGAATGTCTTTCTCATTCCTGATTTCTTTCCGTATTGTAGTAAAAAATCATCTGCTATCATCCGTTCTGTGATATCTTGCAAGTGGATTGGAAACAAATGAGAATATTCATTTATTGTAACATAAATCTCATCTGCAAATTCTCTAATCGGCACATCGGTATAGGTATCCCAGTTCTTACTCAAGATATAATCATAGAATACGTCAATCACTACTGGAGCATATTTCTTATGCCTCTTCCTCAGCTTCCTAGTATTGCGAA
>JBLHWH010000093.1:0-24999 GCA_047628935.1 Halioglobus sp.
GAGACTCAGATAGAAGACAAAACTTATAAGGCATGCTCTATACCTGGTATAGTAATACTCAAACTGATAGCCTACGATGACAGACCTGATCGAAGGATAAAAGACATAATTGACATTACTAGTATAATCGAACACTATCCAGATATCGAGACCAATATGATATGGGAAGAGCATTGCGATCTGTATGGTGGAGAACTTTCTCATGATCAAGTTGGTCTCATAGTACTGGGAAGGTTGATGAACAGAATAATGGAAAGCAATGCTGAGCTTACAGAAAGAATAATAAGCATTTTAGACAAAGCAATAGAAGGCGAGTCAGACATACTAAAGCATATGCTCACCGACAATCATATTGAAACACTAGACGAAAAAGCGGCCATACTCGAACTTATAAAACAAGGAATAACAGAATGACAAAATCAAAGTAAAAATAATCTCCTTCCTCTTATTAAAAAAACCAAAGATAACTGTCAAACAAGCAATGGTTATAAAAACAATAAGGTCCATCCATATCCCTAATCCAAATAACCATTAATACTATCTACACTTGCTTTTGCATCTCCGTACAGCATGTTTGTATTGTCTTTATAGAATAAAGGATTTTGTACTCCGGCATAGCCAGTTGCCATGGATCTTTTCATTACAATTACATCTTTTGCGTTCCAAGCTTCAATGACTGGCATCCCATAAATCGGACTATTAGGATCTGTTTGAGCTCCAGGATTTACTATGTCATTGGCACCGATTACCAAAACTAAATCGGTTTTTGATAAATCATTGTTGATTTCATCCATTTCTAGTACGATATCGTAAGGTACATTTGCTTCTGCAAGAAGAACATTCATATGACCCGGTAAACGACCCGCTACTGGATGAATACCAAATCGAACACTTTTGCCTTGTTTTTTCAATCGATTTACCATTTCATGAACAGGAAATTGTGCCTTGGCAACAGCCATCCCATAACCAGGAACAATAATTACCGATTTTGCATTATTCAGTAATTCCGCTACATCTCCATGATTTACTGCTGTTACTTCTCCTTCTATAGCCATTGCTTCACCAGAAGGTGCATTTCCAAATCCTCCAAATATTACTGACAGAAACGATCGGTTCATCGCTTCACACATAATGATAGACAAGATGGCTCCTGAACTACCTACAAGTGCTCCCGTTATGATTAGTAAGTCATTTCCAAGCATGAAACCAGCTGCGGCTGCCGCCCATCCAGAATATGAATTAAGCATAGAAACGACAACGGGCATATCTGCGCCTCCAATCGCCATAACCATCATTATTCCTATGAAAAAAGAAATTGCTGTCATGATATATAGATACATCATACCGCTTGCCCCATTTCCAGTCGCGAACATGACGCCCGATCCTATACACATTAACAATAGTATAATGTTTACTGCATGTCTTCCCTTATAGATTAATGGCTTACTTCGAATTTTACCTTCTAACTTTCCCCAGGCAATAATAGATCCTGTAAAGGTTATTCCACCTATAAATATTCCAATGAATACTTCTACTAGATGGATTGTATGTGCTGTCCCTATCATTGCTTGCGTATCAGGATCGATATAAGAACCAAAACCTACCAGGACAGCTGCTAATCCAACAAAACTATGAAGTATGGCTACCAATTGGGGCATGGAAGTCATTTCTACTTTTCTAGCTAGTAATAATCCAATAACACTGGCAATAGCAATAGCAATAATAATGTAAATCTGGCCTTGCACCTCTTCTCCTAAAACAGTGGATAAAACGGCAATTCCCATTCCTATAATCCCGTATAGGACACCTCTTTTTGCTGATTCTTGGGACGATAAAGCGCCCAGACTTAGAATAAATAAAATGCCAGCAAAAAGATAAGAGGCAGTTTGAATTTGTGATGATATCATGTGTATTATAATCTAAATCTAATTCTTCAATTGTATGAAAGCAAAAATTATTTCCTAAACATTTTGAGCATTCGGTGGGTCACCAGAAATCCTCCAACGATATTGATACTGGCTACTAGAATAGCAACAAATGCTAAGACGGTCATGATATTGGTCATGTCATCTCGGGTTTGCAATAATCCACCGATGATGATAATGCCGCTAATAGCATTAGTCACAGCCATAAGGGGAGTATGTAAGGAATGTGATACATTCCAAATGACTTGCCATCCAATAAATACAGAGAGGACAAATACCGTAAAGTGTTGCATAAAATCAGGTGGCGCTACCAGTGCTAATAAATATAAAAAGACACCTATGATAGTAAGTTTTATTAACATGGATACACCTTGTTTCCTTGCTATTTCTGCTTCTGAAGGGCCTGTAGGTTGTTCAGTTTTTACTGCTTCTGTCGCTGGTTTTTGTGGACTGACTGGAAGCGGTTTTGGCGGCCAATTAACATTACCATCATATGTAACCATAGCCCTACTGATCACATCATCCTCCATATCAATTTTAAAATTGTCAGCTTTACCCATGTCATCGAGGAGATGGCAAAGGTTATTTCCATACAATTGACTGGATTGGGAAGGGAGTTGATCAAGTTTTCCAATTATGGTTACTCCATTGTCTGTGGTGAAAATTTCATTGTTTTTTGTCAATACACAATTTCCTCCTGAACTAGCTGCTAAGTCAACGACTATGGAGCCAGGTTTCATTACAGCAATATGATCTGCTAATATTAATTTTGGAGCTTCGCGGCCGGGAATCTGAGCTGTTGTAATAATGATATCAACTTCCTCTGCTTGTTTTTTGAATAAGGCCATTTCAGCTTCAATAAAAGCGGGGCTCATAACTTTAGAATATCCCGAGTCCGTAGATCCATCTTCATTAATTTCCACGGAAAGGAATTCTGCACCCATACTTTCTATTTGCTCGGCTACTTCCAATCGGGTATCAAACGCCCTTACAATTGCCCCTAAGGACCTAGCAGTTCCGATGGCGGCTAATCCTGCTACACCTGCGCCAATAACCAATACTTTTGCTGGGTCTACTTTTCCAGCCGCAGTTATTTGACCATTCAAAAAGCGACCAAAATGATTCGCTCCTTCGATAACCGATCTATATCCAGCGATATTGGCCATAGAAGAAAGAACATCCATTTTTTGAGCTCGGGATATTCTCGGTATAGCATCCATGGCTATTGCATTGACCCCTTTGTCTGCTAGCTTTTGTAATAAATCTAGATTTTGAGCTGGGTATAAATAGCTAAGTACTACCTGACCTTCATGCATAAGGTCTATTTCGTTTTCTTTAACGGGCTGTACTTTGAGAATTATATCACTGTTGGCATACAATTCATTTGCAGATTCTATGATTTTTGATCCTGCTTCGGTATAGTTTTTATCTGAAATATTAGCGGACACTCCTGCCCCTTTTTCGACTGAAACTTCGAACCCTTGTTTGATTAATCGCTTGATGGTTTTTGGTGTAGCTCCTACTCTCAATTCACCATCCGTAACCTCAACTGGAATGCCAACTCTCATATATTAATTTTATTCATTAGGTATTTAAATAGTGAAGGTAAAATTATTGTTTACAATTTTTACCTTGGGAATGTTAAAATGTTATTTCGTGTAGAACAACAATTGACGAGTTAGGTTTTTTATAGATGCCTAAAATAAAAAAGAGTAGACTATTTGCTTGAAGAGATTTTGTAATGCATGAATATCATATTGAAGTGATTTAATAACAAAGGTTAAAATGACTTGTAAAAGGAATTAGGATTATGATCATAAATCATATCATGATCACGATTAATTAAAATAGAGTTAAGCTTACATATTGACGGAATGGCTTAGAACGCAAAATCATAGGACTATCTAAAGGTGGAGCAAGACCTTTTGGGCAATATCTAGTCAAGATAAAAGATAAAGAAAGATGGACATAAAACAACAGCTATCAGAATAAAGTGATGGCTTGATCCTGCGAATAAGGATTTCTTGAATGTAGGCGTACTGAATATTGAAGAACTAATAATTATTCTCTTAACAAGAAATAGAATTGGCAGGCTATCTTATGAGATCGCAAATAAAACGGGGCAATGGCATAAAAGAGATAACAACGAATATTTTGAATCGTTTAAAGCTAGTTTTAGCGGTATGATGACCTTTTATGTAAGTATGATGATGGTAAACTTAAGGAGGATAAGAACGACTTAAAGTAGAACAACATTAAATATGTGAAAGCCTTTTATAAATCATTACAAACTCCTAAACACGAGACAGAAACGACAAATGTTTAGACCTAAAGAGTGCCTTTTAATGATTTTAAATTCGGGAATAGTAAGTTGAATAAACCTGAACGTTAGAAATTGATTTCGAATTTTGAAGAAATAAGAACCAAGTTTATATTGGAAGGCTATGGAGATTTGGCAGTAGGGGATTAAACTTTACTTAAGAAAGTAGTGGGAAAAGTATTGCCAGTTGTTATCGTTAAATTTGAAAACAGCAAGATTCTTTCTCACACTCGATACATTAGCGTACTTCCAATTGCGCTGCATGAGCAAAGTATCTCTATCTATTGATTTCAACTAAGGATGAATAGATAGGCCAGATGAATTTTGTTTCGCAGACAAAGAGAATTTAGTTGACAAATGCACTTGTATAGCTAATGCTCCTATCAATTAAACATGTAGAGAAGGCGAAAATAAATAATGGTTAGTTTCATAAATATTTTTTACCATCACACTTTCTCCTTCCAATCCAATACCTTAGCCGATATGAATTCCACATCAAAAGGTAAGTCACATGAAGTCGTTATAGTAGGAGGCGGATTAGCTGGGCTGGTCAATGCTATCCACCTCTCAAAAAACGGTATTGGAGTATTATTAATCGAGAAAAATGACTATCCGAAACACAAGGTTTGTGGAGAGTATATCTCTAAGGAAGTATTGCCCTATCTTTCTTATTTAGGAGTTGATCCATTTGATTTTGGAGCGGTGGATATCAATCGATTTGAGTTGAGCACGTCGAAAGGAAAAACCATCAAAACAGAATTGCCGTTGGGTGGATTTGGAATCAGTCGATATACCTTAGATGACGTATTATACAAACAAGCGCTCTCAAATGGGGCGACGGTGATTCGTGATTCGGTAACTGAGGTCAAATATTTAAAGGAGACGGATAGATTTACGATCAACTGCAAGAGTGAAGCGGAATATCAAGCTGAAATCGTAATTGGTACTCAAGGTAAAAGGTCGAATCTTGATGTTTCACTAGGTCGATCATTTATAAAACAAAAGTCTCCATACCTAGGTGTAAAGGCCCACTATGAAGGAACGTTCCCACCAGACTTAGTCGCACTTCATAATTTTGAAGGTGGATACTGCGGAGTGTCTAAAGTAGAAAAGGATCTAATTAATATTTGTTATCTAGCAGATTATGAAGCGTTCAAGAAATATAAGGACACCGAAACATTCCGAGAAGAAGTCTTATGTAAAAACCCTCACCTAAAAGAGATATTTAGTAATTGTAGATCCGTTTTTGACCACCCTCTTACGATTAGTCAAGTATCGTTCTTACCCAAACCCACAGTAGAAAATCATATGTTCATGAGTGGTGATAGTGCAGGCATGATCCATCCTTTATGCGGAAACGGAATGGGAATGGCAATACACAGTGGACTCATATTATCTCAGGCGATACTTGCATATAAGTCGGGTCATATAAATAGCCGTGAGAAATTAGAAATTACATATAGAAAGGAGTGGAAAAAAACATTCAGAAAAAGACTGATGGCAGGCCGTTTATTTAATTCCTTTTTTGGAAGAGATAAGGTATTGGAATTCGGCCTTAATGCTTTGACGTTCGTTCCATCATTATTGCCTCGTATTATAAAGCAAACACATGGCGAACCGTTAACTGTAGAAGAAGTACTATTAAGTTAATGACATCAATTTTGAAAAACGTCATATCTATTCAATTCTAGAAAAATATGCTTACAATTCAAACCAAACCAACTAGATTGTGATTGATGTATATGATAACAGTAGGAAAAAAATAAATACATGTTTCTAGATACGAGTAAAAGAAGTGATAGGACTGAAATAATGGACGATCTAGAAATGGAAGGCGATTTGCTCAGTCGTTCACTAGCAAAGCTAGACTGGATTAATAAATGGCTTGGCGGAAACAATGTAACCCTCAAAGGTCTAGATCAACTCATAGCCGATCATCCCAAAGATAAAGTGCTAAAAATAGTAGATATAGGTAGTGGTAGTGGAGATATGCTCCGTTTAGTTACCGATAAGTTGCGGAGACAAGGACGTAAAGTTGATATTCTAGGTATGGATGCGAATGATTTTACGGTCAACTATGCGCGTACAGAATCTACAGATTATCCCGAAATAAAGTATCAGACAGAATATGTAAGTGCCGATACTTTTGATAATTTGGAGTATGATATCCTACTAGGTACATTGTTTCTTCATCACCTCAAAGATGACGATATCATCGAAGTAATGAAAATAGGAACACAAAACGCAAAACTAGGTGTCATAATTAATGATCTTAACAGAAGTCAGATAGCTTATTTTCTTTTTAACTTACTTACGTTATTTATCCCAAACCCTATGATCAGGCAAGATGGATTGACATCGATATTGAGAGGGTTTAAGAAGGCAGATTTAATAAAATATTCGATGGGCCTTGATGTGAAAAGATACACGATCAAATGGAAGTGGGCTTTCCGGTATCAATGGATATTATTTACGAAGTAATTGCTAAAACTGAATAAAAGGGTCACGCAACACTAACAATGAATGAATATTAATATATGGTAAAAATAAAAGCAGTAGCAAAAGCCTTACCTGGTATCAGCAGATCAACGGATGAGATTATACCATTCGTAGAGGCATGGATGGCAGGTCAAGATGAGCGGTTTCAGCGAAAAGTACTCAAGATTTTTCGCAATGCGGCTGTGGATAGAAGATATTCAGTGATCAGTCCTGAAGATGTATTTTCGGTCAACTCTTTCGAGGCTCGTAATGATCTTTATGTAAAAGGAATATTACCATTAGCGGAGCAAGCGGTCACGAATGCATTGGATAAAGCTCAATGGAGTGCAGATCAACTGGACTATGTGATATCTGTCTCTTGTACAGGCTTTATGATACCTTCTGTGGATGCATACCTGATCAATAAAATGGGTATGAGGCAAGATGTTGTCCGCCTGCCTGTCACAGAAATGGGATGTGCGGCTGGCGTATCGGGCATTATATATGCGAATAATTTTCTGAAAGCAAATCCTGGTAAAAAAGCGGCTGTTATTGCTGTAGAGTCACCAACGGCCACTTTTCAATTGGACGATTATTCAATGGCAAATATAGTGAGTGCGGCTATATTTGGCGATGGAGCCGCTTGTGTACTACTCTCATCTGATGAAAATGATGATGGGCCAACTATCCTCAACGAAGAGATGTACCATTTTCCAGATACGACAAGGTTGATGGGTTTTGATTTAAAAAACAGTGGCTTGCAGATGGTACTTGATCAAGCGGTACCAGAAACAATAGCTGAACATTTTCCGAAGATCATTCATCCTTTTCTTGAAAAAACTGGGCATAAAATTGCTGATGTAGACCATCTCATCTTCCACCCTGGTGGCAAAAAAATCGTTTTAACAACGCAAGAGCTATTTGGCGCTATGGGTAAGAATATTGATGATACCAAGGAGGTGCTAAGGTTGTATGGAAACATGTCAAGTGCTACGGTTCTATATGTGCTTGAACGATTCATGGATAAAGATATTCCGAAAGGAGAGAAAGGTCTGATGTTGAGTTTTGGCCCAGGATTTTCAGCACAACGGGTATTGTTAGAATGGTAATGAATTATGGATCAGATATTTAAAAATAAGAACGAATGGGCACTCATATTGGGTGGATCGAGTGGTCTAGGTCTGGCATCGGCCAAGAAACTAGCAAGTCAAGGACTCAATATATGCATAGTGCATAGAGATAGGAAGGCTGATATTTCTAAATTAGTGAGTGAAGTTGACCTAATGAAATCTCACGGTGTAGAGGTTGTGGCATATAATATAGATGCAACTAGGGAGGACAAACGAAAGGAGGTTGCAGCGGATATCATCTCAAAAATTCATCCATCCGGAAAAATAAAAACGCTTATATTTAGCATAGCCCGTGGCAATCTAAAACCTATGCAGAGTGATAGAGATGCTGTTTTACAAAGCGATGATTTTAAAATAACAATCGATGCAATGGCTATCTCTTTGTATGATTGGGTAAGAGAATTATTTGAGGCCGATTTATTCGCAGCGGATGCTAGAGTAATCAGTTTTACAAGTGAGGGAAATCAAAGAGCCTGGAAAAACTATGCAGCTGTATCTGCGGCAAAGGCTGCATTAGAGGCAATATCAAGAAGTATTGCATTAGAGTTTGCACCCTTTGGTATCCGGAGCAATTGCATCCAATCGGGGGTTACCGAAACAAAATCTTTTCATATGATACCAGATCACGAAGCGATCAGGAAACATACATTGAGGAGGAATCCATATCAGAGGTTGACGACACCTGAGGATGTAGCAAATGTCGTGTATCTTCTTTGTAGAGACGAGTCGAGTTGGATAAATGGCGCTATCATACCTGTAGATGGTGGAGAAAGAATAGTTTGATAACAGATAGCTTACAACCGCTAAAAATAACAGACTTCTTAATCTCTTTTTGATGTTGAACAGTATATTTGTCTAAAAAGATGAAGCATTTAAACTTCAAAACAAAATGGAATATAACGACCCATATGATTATATAATGAAATCGCTGCCTTACTCAGAGCCCTTTCTATTTGTGGAAGAACTTTTAGAGGTCAGCGATGAAGGTGTATTAGGGATATATACCTACCCTTTTGACAGTGATTTTTATAGAGGACATTTCAAGGACCATCCCGTTACTCCAGGTGTGATTCTGACTGAGACGATGGCGCAGATAGGTGTGGTTTGTTTAGGTATTCACTTGATTGGAGAAATAGAAGAAAATATAGATCAGCTTCAAATAGCTATGACATCAAGTGAGGTGGAGTATCTACAGCCGATCTATCCAGGGGAAAAGGTCGAAGTGAAATCAGAGAAAATATACTTCCGATTTGGCAAGCTAAAGTGCAAAGTAGTGATGAGAAATGCAGACAACGAGATAGTCTGCCAGGGCACAATAGCTGGAATAATGAAAGTCAATAAATCATAATCATCAAACGACAGCTAGAAATGAAAAAAAGAGTAGTCATTACAGGACTTGGTGTAGTAGCTCCTAATGGGGTAGGGTTATCTGGTTTTCAGGATGCAATCATAGCGGGTAGATCAGGAATTGAGTATTTTGAAGAATTAAAAGAATTGAATTTTTCTTGTTGTATCGGAGGCACTCCTTTCGTTTCAGAGGATTTGAAACTTCAATATTTGACTGCATTACAATTGAGAAATTTTAGTAGTAATGGTATCATGTATGGCTGTATTGCCGGCGTAGATGCATGGAGAGATGCAGGATTGGTCTTCTCGGATGCAGAAGCCCAATGGGATAGTGCATGTATATTTGGTACAGGTGTGTCATCTGTCCAAAAAATGGCTGATGCCAGCAATCTAATAGATCAAGGGAAAATCAGACGACTGGGCAGCAACACTGCGTCGCAGACGATGGCAAGTGGAGTCAGTGCGTATCTGAATAACATCATCGGATTTGGTAATCAAGTGACGACCAATAGTTCAGCATGCACTACAGGTACCGAATCAATCTTAATGGGGTATGATAGAATCGTGGCAGGTTATGCCTCTAAGGTTTTGGTAGGGAGCTGTAGTGATGATGGCAAGTACATATGGGGTGCATTTGATGCAATGAAAGTGATGAGTTATAAGTATAATGACAATCCAAAGGAAGGTTCCAGACCTATGAGTGCATCTGCCTCAGGCTTCGTTCCTGGCAGTGGAGCTGGAGCTATGGTATTAGAATCATTGGAGAGTGCCTTGGCTAGGGGAGCCAAGATATATGCAGAGGTCATGGGCGGACATGTGAATTCTGGTGGTCAACGTGGTGGTGGTACCATGACCGCTCCAAACCCAGTTGCAATACAAAAATGCATTACTTCTGCGATACAAAATGCTGGAATATCTGCAAAAGATATAGATGTTATCAATGGACATTTGACAGCGACAATGAAAGACCCTGAAGAGGTAGAAAATTGGTCCAAAGCATTGGGTAGACAGGGAGAATACTTTCCATATATCCACTCACTAAAATCTATGGTAGGGCATTGTATAGGTGCTGCAGGCAGCATCGAGTCAGTGGCTGCTGTACTTGGCTTGTATGATGATTTTATATTCCCAAGTATCAATTGTGAGGGCCTTCATCCTGAGATAGAAAAGATCGTGCATCAAGACAGAATTCCAAGAACTGCAATTCAGAAAGCGGGAACAAAAATAGTCGCAAAATCTAGTTTTGGATTTGGAGATGTAAATTGTTGTATCATTTATAAAAAATATGAAAATGAATAATCAAGAACTGATAGATAAGTTGAAAGTGATAGTCAAACCATACATTCAAAATGAAGAGGCCTATCAAAACCTTACAGAAGCGACAAAGTTTATCGAAGATCTGAAAATCAATTCAGCTAATCTAGTAGATGTTATTTTAGATGTAGAGGACGAATTTGATATCGAAATAGAAGATGAAGAAATGGAGCAAATGCTGGATGTGAAATCGTCGATTGAGATCATTACTAAGAAGATAGCCTAGTACCAATCTTGCTTTTATTTTTTGTGACGTTGTTGGTTTGTCAAATTATAAATATTAATGGTCGGAAATGATATAGTGGATTTGTTGATTTCTCATGTAGGTGAAAGCCCGCGGAGAGACAGATACTTGAAGAAGATTTTTACCGATGAAGAGATTGCCATTATCCAATCTTTAGGGAACGAAGATCATTGGATTTGGCTCCTATGGTCCATTAAGGAAAGTGTCTATAAGATCATAGCTCGAAAAGAAAAGAGAATAAGATACGCGCCGAAGACGATACAATGTAGGAGTATCAATAGTACATTAAAGAATAGCTACGAATCTAAAGTCGAATATGAAGGCATTCAATTCAGTGCATTTTCAGAAGTAAAGCCAGGAAATATTCATTCTATAGCTGTAGAATCAGATTGCGATGCATACCCACTTGTATCAGAGATTTTTGATATGCCAAAAGGTGTAAATGAAACAGATTTCGTGAATAATAAAATACTTTCTGCGCTAGAAAACAAACTGGAATTCAGTAATAATCTATCTATTCAAAGAGGTGTCGGTAGAGTACCCCATTTGTATAATGGTAACCAAGAGATTGGTTATTTGTCAATATCACATCACGGAGATTATGGGGCTTTTGTATTGGCGAATATACTATCTAGCGGTATCGAAAAATAGCCATTACTACCACTAGTATTGGTGGCTGTAATTTAAAACTATCTTTTCTGTCATGCTTTTGAGTCATAATTATCAATCTTGTAACCCCCCACCTTTTAAGTGTATCTCCCATCAAGCACCATTTTGTAAATGAAGATTGAAGAAGGTTCGCTCATACGAATACGGTAAACCAGAGCCAGTTTATGTTTACTGTTACAGCTAGGACTATACTAAGGAAGATAAAGGTTCCTGCGATTGCAGTGATATATCTATTAATCATACATCATTTGATTTTTCTATGTTAGAAATGGATAAGGGATGATACATTAATAAAGTACGTTTTTATACGCTATTTGTATTAGCGTATGGAGTTGATCTGACATGTCTCCAGTCTGATTGTTTGCCGGTACATTTTTATTTTTCAGTTCATTGATGCATACATTGATTTGGAGTAAATCTTCTTTCTGAATGTAGCTTACATCATAGCTGTTCTGTGCATTTTGCTGATTGATCTGAGCGGTCACTATTGCATGATCTAGTATAGCGACAGCTTCAAAAGCAAACTGTAGTTGCATGTATAGTTGAGTAGCGGCAAAGGTGAGGTGTTCTTTCTTTTTGAAATAGGGTAGCTTCCATACCAAGTTTTGCAGCATTTCTTCGGTGCTTTTTGTCTAGGTTGATAATGGGTTGTTGGACCTTTAACTGAAAGGAGAAGTTCTGAATCGCATCAGGATCATTTAGCAATGCTGGATTGAAATCATTTTGGGTCAGGATCGATTGATTCAATTTAGATCCAAAAGCCATAAGTGGGCTAGATGTTGTAATCCCTGTATAGTCTAAAGATACATTTGGGTAATACATTGCTCTCGACTGGAGATAGTCTGCTTCACGCAGTGCATAGTCTGTATAATCTTAATATCCAGACTCCTTTGTAGCACATTGTCTTTGATCTGGGATAACGACATTTCTACACCCTGGCTTATACCTATTGTCGATGTAACTGCTGAGATAAGACAAATTGATGAAGGATCTATGGCAGGCTCTTGCTACACGAATGGTCAAAATATTCGACATGGTACTATCGATCAATTATTTTGGAATACAGCTTTACCGCTACTTAGGGGAATTGTGATTTTTTACTAGTTAGGACACTGTGTACTAGGTAGAGGGCACACGGAAGGGACATTCGGAAATGGGGTGTGTCACAGTATTATGCGCAGCGGGTTAGGCTCTTTTGTAGATGCTTATAACGCTACAAGTAGAGATTACTTCATAAAGGAATTGTTTGTTGAGTCGGATTGATTACTAACATTCACAATTACCAAAGTTACTACTTTTAGAGCATGGAAGTCAACTCGTCAAGACAGTACATTAGAAATATAAAATTGAATTTTAATAATTTGGATGTGCCTAAAATAGTTAGAGTTCTTTTCGGTCATTGGATCATAGATGGATACGTGTAAAATCACACATAATTGTAGCTCTGATATCATTATTCGTTTGAGTCTCATTACGCGAACAGGTTTTTAATCTAAATGTTGGATACGGAATAGCACTCGCGCTCATTTTTAGATTGCACACTTTAATAAATAAGGCTTACATTAAGCCAAAATAATATTCCCTTCGGAAAAACGATCATCGTACTTATGAAAAAAAACATTGTTAAAATTTTAGTCTTGCTAGTGTTAGCCTTTTTAGGCTATATTGCTTTGACTATCTTTTATGCTTGGTATACTGACTTTATTCCAGAACGTATCGAGAGACTAAGGACAGAGTCATCTTTCGCAGTAGCGGATATAGATTCGGACACCCTTACTTTCTTAGATTGGAATATCGGCTATGCTGGACTGGGTAGAGAATCAGATTTCTTTTATGATGGAGGTGAAGGTGTTAGGCCTTCCTTGGAGACAGCTGAGCATAATTTTAAGGGAATCCTTCATACTATATCACAATTAAAAGACTCTGTAGATTTCTTTTTGATGCAAGAAGTGGATGTATATTCTAAGCGGACACACTGGATTAACCAATATGAACAACTTGGTGATGTCTTATCAGGATACGTCTCTTTATTTAGCAAAAATTATGATGTAGAGTATATTCCGATCCCTATTACCGATCCGATGGGAAAGGTTGAGTCAGGTTTAGCTTCCTTCAGTAAGTATAGGGTCAAAGAGTCTCTTCGGCATGCTTTTTTAGGCAATTACAATTTTCCTTATAGTTTGTTTTTTCTCGACCGATGCTTTATGTTAAAGAGATTTGATGCGCGTAACGGCAAAGACTTAGTCGTTATCAATACACATAATTCTGCCTATGACGACGGCACACTCAAAAAGAAACAAATGGAACAACTACGCTCCGTATTATTAGATGAGCATGCTAAGGGAAATTATGTAATAGTAGGTGGGGATTGGAACCAAAGACCAACGGGACTTCCGAATTCCAAGCCAACTATTCTCGATAATTATCCTGTGAAAGGATGGACATGTAGCTATGATCAGGATACACCGACACATCGCCATCTAAACGAGGCCTATAGCCCTGAAACTACATACACTGGAATTATTGACTTTTATGTCTCCTCACCTAATGTAGATGTCATCATGGTTTCTACTATAGATCAGCAATTTGAGTATTCAGATCATCAGCCAGTTTTGATGCGAGCGGTGTTGAAGTAGTGTTCAAATGGTGTTAGTCTATTTTTTAAAATTGTTGTGCTTTAAATTTACCATTGGTAATCTCTTTTGTGTCATTGTCGATTGGATTGACTCCTGTAAAAGAAAAGGTGCCTTTTATGTATTTTGATGTGATTTCCTCTATGGCGATAGTGCCCGTACCTATATCTTCTTGAGCGCCATGTATGAGACTGCTATTATTTGGGTTGGTATAAGAAAAGAATAGATTCACTTCTGGTGTAGAAAAAGTACCTTCAGTTGAAGGGCTATTGAGGATAATTGTGATCCAAGCATCATCACTCAATGCAGTAATAGAATAAATCGCATCTGGCATATCTGGAAATGCACTGACACGTACTTCTGAAATAGAAACCTCTACTCCGTCTACTTCTGCGGTCATATAATATTCATCACCTTCAGGGTTACCAGTATCAGGATCATTTCCCCCGCATGATACGGATGCAAAAATTATAACTGCTAAAATGTTGATCGTTAATAATTGTTTTATTACTTTCATTTTTGTTAATTTAGAATAAGCTTACTCCTGCTTTTAAAGTCCATTTTCAGCAAATTCAGACTTCTTGAAAGTTATTTTACATTCTTAAAAGTAATAGAGCGTAATCAGAATTTTTCTGCCAATGAATGAATGGACAATATGAATGAATGGTCTTTAAGTATTGTATCAATCTGCGGTGTTTTGAAGGACTCATGTTTCGATTGGAATATCGGTTATGCTGAACTGGTTCGAGAGTCAGGTTTATTTTATGAAGGAGGAAAAAGGTCTTTGTTGTGAAAAGTAGGGATGCATTTCTCCAGGAGTCATGGCACTCAAAGCTTTTTGCTCATTGCTTTGGAGCAATAAAAAGAAAAGGATGTCATTAAATACTTACGTCCTATTTTACAATATCAATCAAATTATCCTCTACTCACTTTTCACAAAGCGTCCTACTTTCTTGATTCCACCTCCATTCTCACTTACAGCTATTATATACAATCCCTTAGGTATATCCGTAACATTAATCTTCTTTGAGGAATTGATATCTCCAGCTAATATTAGATCGCCACTAAGAGCGTAAATGACAAAGGTTGCATCTGAGATATCTAGATCACCATCTATCGTAATGAAGTCAATGGTAGGATTTGGAGTAATTTTGAATTCAGTTGACTCTAGTGTTTGTAAACCTACAGTGTTTTTGATAGTCACCGTCCGACACTCTGAACCACTCCAACTAATACATAGAGAAGATATAGTTGTAAGACATACGGAATAAACACCCACATTGTTGAAAGAGAGTTCAATATTACTCTCTTTGGTGATAGGTGAAGAATTGCCTTCGAATGGTCCTCCTGATAAGGCTAAAATGGCCCATGTGTAATCAAGTTCTAATTCTAAATTATCGAATGTAAATAAAAGGTCCTTGTCAGTAGGAAATTCCGAATCTTCGCAGATTGTTGTTCCTTCGTCAATAATACAAAGTTGATCTACATTAAAATTTGGAGGTACGGGACTTCCTTCTATATTTATCGCATAGCTGCAAACAGAACCTCCACATCCATCAATAAAGAAGTAGTAGGTTTGACCAGCATTAAGCAGATCAGAATCAATGGATATTGGATTAATACTGCAATCAGGATGGCAAAAAACAGCATTCGTAAATGTACAGTCTGTGTAAATTCCAACTTGGATTCCTTCTAAACCATTAGAAGATCCATCGCATGCACTAGGCAAAACATTTATGGAATAGTTACCAGCATAGGCAACAAAGGCAAACCAAGAAATATTTCCTGGGGTACCACCATTAGAACATAAAGGATTAGGTTGATTACCGCTACTTTCTACAGTTGGCATCGAAGCACAAAAGGATCCTAATGTGTTAAGGTCACAAATGATATCTAGTTCAGTAATATCACTACAACTTTCATTTGCAAAAACATTCTCAAGATCGCAAGGCACTATTAAGCAGAAATCAATATGTTCTACTAACCCAGAATCTAAAGTGAAGTGGGTAGTCTGTATTAGGATTCCATCTAAACCATTATCATCAAAGTCAACCCCATTATTCGCATCATTGAATCCATTACATGAATAAATACCTTGCAAGTTTCCATCAATAGTAAATTCCTCTTGGGCTATTTGTAAATAATAACTTCCCGGAGGTATGGTAATGCTATCGGATGATGGGAAATTAAAATCAGCACTGATTGTTAAGGTCGAATCTAAAATCTCATTAGAATTGGCATTGATAAGATAAATTTTTACATCATTGATTCCAGCTTCTCCATTGTATAGATTATTCTGATCAGAATCTATCCAAATGGTACCATTTAGTGAAATATCTTGTGCAAATGAAAGTTGGTGAAGTGAAAAAATAGTAAGTATGATGTAAATAATTCTATTCATTGTATTTGTTTTAGTTGATTTCAAAAGTTAATAAAAAAAGAAAAGCCAGGCAATCACTTCAATTATTCGCTTGGGATCACTCCTTCAAAGTCAAAAAGCTCTGCTTGAATTCTTTGTGGAGTAATAATTGAATATTTGTATGTACCAATTCGCCCATCGTTTTACAGTCATCAAAAGCATCAGATTTATGATGATTTTTAAGTTCTTTTTTGAGACGATTCACTTTTTTAGGATCTGAAATTTTATCTTTTACCATCACATTTAGCAAGTCGATAAGTCGTGCTTTTTCATTCCTTGCACGCCGAGCAATGAGCGATTGTTCTTCAGATTGGTATTGTATTACAGATTCATGAGTAAGTAAATCCATGCCCATGTTTATAATATCATTATTCTCCTTAAAAAACTGCGGAAGGTAGAAATTTCTCCTTCCTTCATAACTTTGTTGATCAAAATCTATAGCTCGTAACCGGTATTGATTGCCTTCGATGTCAGGAGTGATATCTACTACATAATTATACGATCTCATATCTCCCAATAATCTAGCGAAGCACCTTTCATTGAACTTCACAAATTCTTTAGCAATTCTAATCTTTTCAAACTTGCTGACATCTAAGTTTTTCTTCATGAAATCGTCACCAGGTATTCCAGCAATGTGTTCTTCGATGATCGTTTGAGAATCAACGATATAATTTACATTGTTTGGACTGAGGAGATATTCTAATTCTAATCCATAGATTCTAGAAGCATCTAATTGCTTAATATAGAAATGATCATAGTTGTCATTTATTTTATTGATAATTCGTACTCGATATGGATGTGTATTTCCGAATACGCAGAAGTCTATTCGATCCACTTGTAGATGCTCTATTACTGATCTATCGCCATCTGTTTTGAGCAGAGCGTATATTTCACAGCAAGCATCATTGATCTCTTCAGTCTCTCGATGATCATATATTAGAGTCTGCCAATGCAAGTCTTCACCTGCTGCATTGAGCAAAGGCAATGAGGATATGTATCGAGACATATCTTTATACTGGACAGGTAACTTCGCAACCTTACCATATTCATTTAGATATTTTGACAACTCATCAGAAATACCAATGGGTACTTTTTTTCTAGACGGCTTATTTAGATTCATAGTGTCTACTTATAATTCCAAAACTACAACCAATATAGTAAAGCCTCATATAATCTGATTTGAATGTTAAAAAAGATAGCATAAAGACATGGATGCCCTTGAGTTATCTTTAATTATCGTTGTTGAAAATCTAATAGTTACTGCTTAGTCTTGCATAGTTCAGTAAGACCTTTGGAAATATCTTTCAGCACCTCTTTCAGTATATTATTTTCTGCTTTGAGGTCTTTGATGGCTTCTATCATATGTTGTGTTAGGCATGTATAGTTGACATGTAGCTATCCATTTGGTTTTGATGGACGAGCTCTGAGAGTACTTCTTGTATTTGTCTGAACGGATACGCCCGTTTGCATTTCTGGATCCCTCTTTTAATCTTTCCTATTGTGGTAATATCCATTGATCCGACTCAACTTCAACAAACTAGCGTATCTTCTAAAGCCAAGCCAGTTGAGAAATTAATCCTCTACACAACGGACAATGAAGGCACTTTCTTTAATTGCAGAGCCTCTAAATATCGAACTAACATCAAAGGCAATATTACGTATTGGAGCCGAAATGTCATCCTCATCTGATGTCCATAAATATGCTTTATTACTTTCTTGTACATATTGCCCAGATGATTCCTATACTCCAGCTGGAAGTGCTATATAACCACTAGATCCAAAATTGACGATTTGGTCTAGGTTACCATCAGACCAGAGTGCTGAATTTTCTCCTATTTTACTGCCTTCATCAGTACCTCTAAATCCCAATGCTTCTGCTTCCGTTATTGTCATACCTAAATACATTTCTAATGTCTTGTATTCATCGTCTGATGGTACATGCCACCCGACAGGACATACACTTTGTGTAGGCTCCAAAACAGTATACTGCACCATTTCAGACCATTGATAAAGGTCCCCATATGTATCACAGTTTATTGCAAGATCGTTATAACAATACTTCTCTAATGTGTTATTATTAGTCTGAGCAGAAGACACTATGATCTGCTTTCCTATTATTGAGGTTTTCGGTCATCCAACATTGATTCCCAAATAATTCTGTGCTATATGTTTTATCATCTCTCTGGTCAAGTAGATTATTCCCACACGAAAATAAATTTGCCGATGGGACACCGGTATCCAATAAATCTGCTTCAGTATAGCCACTCGCGAGCAGAGATTCTACCAAAAAAGGCGGCATGTTGGGCCCACATTCGTATAGATGCTTTGCTAGCTCATAGCCTGATGCTAAATTTCGAATAGTATCAATAGGTGGCAGTGGTGGCTGAAGTAATGAAACTGCCCTTGTCCCCAATGTGTTATCTGTGCTGAATATGACGAGGTTTTTCGCAGTATCGTTTGGTGATATCTGAGCTACTTTGAATTCTCACTTGACTTCTACTTGTTGTGCCGATAGATGTTGAGTACTAAGCAAGAAACCTATCAATAAGGTATATGATATAATTGACAATGAATCCAGTTTAATTTTCAAATTCATTCTTTAGGTTTTAAAAATTAGAGAGTTAAAACTATTAGTTGTGCATGATCTAAGCTGTTTGTAGACTTAATACCAAAGCTAAAACTAGATTTAATGTCGATCATGTACTCAATTCATTTTGATATTCTATTGAAGTTTTATTTGCACCAATCAATCTGGTAATTAGGCTGACTTTAGAATGCAAACATAAGGGGACCTTCCCTTTTCATTTTTGATAAATAGACAGATCAGCCGTCCGATTGATAGAATTATCATTTTGAATGATTGATTGGGTCTTCTCTGTTTCTTGGGCTATAAATAAAAGACTGAGTTGGGCCTAGTCATCATAACTGATACTATAAATATATTAGCCTAAATCAATGATCTTTAATCATTAGCGCTCTATTCATTCATTGGGCAAGGCAAATTATTCATAAATGTCTTTATTGTAGATTCAAGAATTTATATTTGTACATATGCATCCAATAATTATCAACAGTTGATCCTGCAAAATCGTCTTATCAAGAAATCATTAAATAAGCTCCATTTGCTTTGGTTTATCTGTATGCCCTTTTTTATCTTTGCTCAATCTCAAAAAAACTATCACAACATTTCTAAAGTAGAGGACAAATACAATCAATTAGGCTCTATTTTTAAGGCGAAGAATGCAATGGTCGAAGATTCTCTAGGCTACCTCTGGATAGGAACTAGTAAAGGGTTATGTAAGTACAGTGGTTCGACTATTCATTGCTATACTCATATCGACGGCGATGATAACAGTATAGACGGCAATGGAATTTCTTATGTAATGCTAGACTCAGATCACCTGATATGGACGGCGGTGAATGATGAAGGGGTTAATGTTTTTGATATCAATGGGAAGAAAGTCTATGATTTTGAATATATAGCTAATGATGAAAATAGTCTCCTCCATGATCAAGTCTGGGGAATGTGGGAAGATGAAGATGGTTATGTATGGATTTCGTATTTTTATGGTGGTATTTCTCGATATGACAAAGCTCAGAATCAATTTTTACATTTTACGATAGATGATCCAGAATTCTTAGACAAACATAGACCTAAGACTGTTGTCGCAATAGAAAAACATGATACAGAACCCCATACTTATTGGCTGGCAACAACTCGTGGGTTGGTGAAGTTTAATACTCATACATATGAGCATGTGAGTTTTCTCTTTGAAAAAGAAATAGAGAAGAAGACTTCAGAAAGTCAATTCAATAGGAGTAAGGTAAGTCCTCTCTGGTGTAGAAGTATGTGCAAGGATAGTAAAGGTGATCTTTGGCTTGGGACCTTTGGAGCATTGGTAAGGTTCGATACAAGGAAAGAGTCTTCCGAGGTAATAAGAGAGCTAAAAGGGGAGATTCTGAATATAGTCCCTGGTGTAATGACATATGATAGTGATCATATTATGGTTTCTTACTCTGCGGGGCTGGCCCTAATTAATACGGAAAGTAGGGCGTTGGTAATCATTTCAAAAATAGATGGTGCTAGTCCGAATCACAAGCTATATGGCAGGATGTATAGAGCGAAAAACGGCTGTATTTACATACTAAGTAGAGGTGGAGCTAAACGAGGAATATATAAATACTGCCTGACTTCTGATCTAGTGCAAGATTACAGATCGAAGCATTATGTCGCTGAAATAGCAGTAACAGATAATTATGTACATTATCACAGAAGGCCCGGTCAAGTCGAATCCAGGAACTTGAGAACAGGTAAAAAGATCAAGCATACACTTGAAATTGAAAATGGAACATCTATTAAGGCGATGCATCGATTATCAGGCGACTCCATACTGGTAGGCGATTTCTACCACATGTATTACTATCATCCAAATAGTGGTCTAAGCAAAATAAAAAAGTTGAGCCAAGATGATGTTTATCGCCATGAATCAGTATTTGTGGATTCTGATGGAGACATATGGAATGGGCGTCAGAGAGAAGGATTATTTATGCTAGATGGCAAGTCTGGAGAAGTGCTTCATTATGATCATAAGTCCGAGCCTGCCATTGTATATCAAGATTATATAGTTAACTTCCTAGAAGACGATGAAGGTGATATCTGGATCGCTACAGAACAAGGCTGGACGATTTTTGATAAAACCACCATGACTACGAAAAATTACAAATCAAAAGAAATCGGAGCTGAGCAAAAAGTGGACTTTCGAACTATCAATGCATTAGGACAAAATCAGGATGGAGTAATTTGGATAGGGACTTCAACAAATGGCTTGATAGAATGGGACAAAAAAGAACAAAAGATATTAAGCCACATAAATAATAAAAATGGACTGAGATCAAATGCTATTCATGATATAGCATCGGATAAGGGTGGGGATTTATGGATTGCAACCGGTAAAGGGATTTCTTGGGTCGAATCTAGTTCTAGGGAAGTTAAAAACTTCGGAAGAGAATTTGGGATATCTGGAGCAACGTATTGCATTGATTTCGACGATCAAGAGATTTATGCAGGGCATAGTAAAGGATATTATCATGTGAATATGGATTCTTTATTGAATTATAAAAAAAGTCTTCCATTACCAAGAATTACTGGGTTCGAACTATATGATCAGGTTCAGGATACGCTATTGAATGCATCTTCAGGAATCAGGTTGCCAAATGATCAAAATTTCTTTTCATTTTCATATGGATCGATCAATTATCTTGATTCATATCTAGAGGATTACCAATATAAACTAGAAGGTGTAGACCAGAAATGGAATACTGACAGAGGCGATCGCAAAAAAGGATATACAAATGTGCAGCCTGGGAAATACGAATTTCAAGTAAGGGTAAAAACGGAGACCAAAGAATGGAGTAGGCCAGCAATCGTGAAGGTAAAAGTACTACCCGCTTGGCATCAAACATTATGGTTTAAGTTGTTTCTTGGGTTAATTATCCTTGGTATTATAGGTGCTATTGCTAGATCTTACATCAATGGTCAGAAAAGAGAACTAGAAATAGATAAGCGATTCGCTCAGTTAAAAACTATGATACTTAAGTCTCAGATGAATCCTCACTTCATGTTCAACAGTCTGAACTCTATACGATATCTATTCATGAAGGATGAGAAAGAGAAAGGACTAAAGTACATCACCAAATTTGCCAAGTTATTAAGGACAACCCTACATCATGGTGATCAAGCAATCGTTAATCTAGAAGAAGAAATAGGGTTTACAGAACTGTTTATCCAACTCGAGCAATTGCGATTTGATGATTCGTTTACTTTTACTTCTGATTATGGATCAGATCCGTTTTGGAAAGAAGTGAAGATTCCACCGTTTGTCATTCAGCCTATAGTGGAAAATGCATTTTGGCATGGATTACTACCCTCCAAAAAGGAGGATAAAAGATTAGATTTATCAATTGGTAAAACACCTAAGGGCTATCAGATAATAGTAGAAGATAACGGGGTAGGCCTCTCTGCGAAATCTGAAAATACAGTCGATCTCGAACTCAATAAGATGAAGTCATATGGATTGAATATTATAAAAGAGAGATTTGACCTCATGAATAAAAATGAGAAGATGCAATATTACTTAGATGTAGGAAACTCTGACAAACATGAAACAGGAGCTAAGATTACCATCGAAATAAAAGAAAAGTAGAGTTGAAATGTTCTGGCAAATCCAGAATCAGGGTTCATCGCACTATATTAGATTTCGAAAAGCAAAGCGTTCGAACATCGAATAGTCTAACAGCCTAAATTTTAAAACTTCCAAAGAAAATGATCAAAGCAATAATAATAGATGACGAACTACATAGCCGAGAAACTACTCGGATGATGGCGGATGCAATACCCAATAAAATAGAAATTATAGGGACGGCCGCGAATGCTATCGAAGGTGTCAAATTGATAACTGATACGGATCCAGATTTGATATTTCTTGATGTGCAGATGCCAGAGATCACTGGAATGCAAATGCTCGAAATGGTCCCAGCATATGAAGGTGAGATCATATTCGTTACTGCTCATGATCATTATGCTGTGCAGGCATTTAAGAAGGGTGCGCTCCATTATCTTCTCAAGCCCTTAGATCCCGAGGAGCTGGAAGAAGCGGTAAGTCGTGTAGGGAAAATCGTCAATTCTAAAAGCGAAAAATCAAAAGGAAACTGGCTCTCTCTTAGTACCCATGAAGGCTGGATAGTGGTCAAGAAAACAGACATCATACGGGTCGAATCATATAAAAACTATAGTACAATAGTTACTAATTCTGTTACTCACACGATCAGTAAAACTATGAAGGATGTAGAGGCAATCCTACCGGACGCAGCTTTCTATAGAGTGCACAATACACATATAGTCCATTTCAATTTTATTGATAAGATTTTGAAGGCAGATGGTGGAAATGTTCTAATGCAAAATGGAGATTTAGTGCCTATTTCAAAAGGAAAGAAGAAGGAATTTTTTGATTGGTTTAAGAATAGGATTGATAGTATATAGGGCCTTGTGTTTTAAGTTACGCTTGATCTAAGCTGTTCAGAGTGATTGGCTTGGACTCAATCTCTAATCCGTCCTTTCTAATCTGTTTCTTTCAAATACAAATGACCTTTACTGAGTGAACAAAACTGTTCGCTATTCTTAGGAAGGAAAAGGCGGGTGTTAGTGACGATGGTACGTTGATTGATATGCTATTGTGAACAGAAATTAAATTAAACAACCAAGCTGTAACACCCTTCCCCGCTCTCGGGAGGATAGTGAATATGACATCACTATATTATAATTGCTGAGAATTCAACTAAATATTATAATTGCTCATTACAAAATAACTAATGTCGAAGGCGCTATGTGAAATACAGGATAACGGAGCGAACGCGTCTAGGGAAAAATGGCTGTTAGTTCCACGAAATAAACTCAAAATCTAACAATTCTATACAGACAAAAAAAGGCGACTTTCGCCGACTCTCCATAGGGTATAATCACGACTTGGGGGTTATAATTTGGATAAAAATTTCTTTTATTCTTCACAGATATAAGAGGCTAATTCTCAAATTGATGTGCTGGGGTAAAAAGTTATAACTTTAGGATAAAAAGGATATAGAAGAATTATTGGATAGCTTTGCGAGATTATTTATTTCAGAAGAAATACTATTACACTTTGATGTAAAAGACTTGGATGAGGATCAAGGAGTAATAATAATAGACTTAGTTGAAAAAGCTGATAGGGATCACATACCCAAATCAATTTTAAGAGAAGGTAAAGCTGTAAAAGATGGCTACATGAACACAGTTGAATTACAAAGTTTTCCAGCGCAAGGCAAGGAAGTATTTCTTAGATTAAAACGGAGGAGGTGGAAAATAAAAGGCACAAAAAAGGGATGCTATAACAACTACAATTTCATCAATACAGGCATGAAAGCAACCAAAGAATTTGGTTCTTTTTTAAAAGAAATTGGTAGAGAATAAAGTGATATCATTATCGGACATAGCATACGTGCTAGGAATGTCTAATAAGAAATTAAGTAGATGGTATAAACATGTTTTGAGCGGATACGAAATAGCAAAAGAAAAAAAAGAAATATATAAGTATGATCACAAGCCTAAAGGAGCCACAAAAAAGATAAGAGTGCCTATAGTAAACCTAAATCATATGGGTCGGGAATTAGCTATAGATGATAAACATTTTAGAGGTAGGTATTACACGATAATAAGCAACAACAAGACAGGAAAGATTATACTAATGGCTCGAAGTATAAAGGCATCAGAAATATGCAGTATAGTCAATGAACACATACCCATAGAACAGAGAATGGATGCACGGGTAATAACAAAGGATGGTGCACAGGCCTATGATTGGGTCGCCAGACAATCGTTTCCTAATGCGACCAAAATATTAGATAAATTCCATGTTTTAAAATGGGCATTTGACGCCCTACAGTACGTAAGAATCCAACTGAGAACAGAACATATAATAGAACAACACA